>CAYNHJ010000052.1:0-5127 GCA_964397125.1 uncultured Candidatus Peribacteria bacterium | reverse complement strand
TTGAGTGAATTTTAATGCGGAAGATTTTAGTAGCTTGTGAAGGATAGATTTTGAGATAGACTGGTGAGGGGTGTATTATATAGTGGAATTTAAGGTGTGAAAAGAGTGAGATTGTGAAAGATTATTACAAGAGGCGATGAGACAATTGAGAGAGAGAAAATATTATGAAAAATATAATTGAAAGTCGGTATATAATATAGGAATAGTATTTGATGAGAAACAAAGAAATATATGTAAATATCAAATAGAAAAAATCAAATAAATACCCCGGATTTGTTCCGGGTTTTTTTAAAATTGGTAAAATTTTTAAAACATTTTCTTGCTTTTTTATTTTAAATAATTATTATTATAGCACCTATCTATTATAGATGCTACTTAAGAGAAATTTAATTTTTAACTAAAAATATCATGCCAAATTTTGATATTTATACTACAAAGGCAGCAGAAGCTGTCCAGACAGCACATGATGAAGCTCTTGGTCAACATCATTCTGTAATTGATACTATTCATCTTTTGAAAGCTATGATAAATCAAGAAGATGGATATATACCTTTGATTTTTAAGACTATAGGTGTTGATATAAATAAAGCTAAAAATTTAATAGATCAATATTTAGCTCAGCTTCCTAAAATGTCGTGACACTATCAAATAGGTATTTCTCATGATTTAAATAGAGTATTAACTGAAGCAGAGCAAATTGCTAAACAGATGGGTGATGAATTTGTAACTACTGAGCATTTACTTTTAGCAATTCTTAGAAATGGTTATTCTGATGTTGTAAGAAATATTTTAGCTCCATTGTGAGTTTCTGAAGATAAAGTAAAAGAAGCGATTAAACAGATAAGAGGAGATGAAAAAATAACATCTCGCGATCCTGAAGTTTCTCTTAATGTTTTAGAAAAATATGGTAGAGATTTAACAAAGCTTGCTGAAGAGTGAAAGTTAGATCCAGTTATTGGTAGAGAGGATGAAATAAGAAGAGTTATCCAAATCCTTTCAAGAAGGACAAAGAATAATCCTGTTCTTGTGTGAGATGCATGAGTAGGTAAAACTGCTATTGTTGAAGGTTTAGCTCAAAAAATTGTAAAATGAGAAGTACCTGATATTTTAAAAAACAAAAGAATTGTTGAACTTGATATGTGAGCTTTAATGGCTTGAACAAAATATAGATGAGAATTTGAAGAAAGATTAAAAGCTATATTAAAGGAATTAGAGAAAAATAAAGATAGAATTATATTATTTATTGATGAGATTCATAATATTGTTGGAGCTTGAAAAGCTGAATGAGCAATGGATATGGGAAACATGTTAAAACCAGCTCTTGCTAGATGAACTTTGAGAGTAATATGAGCTACTACATTAAATGAATATAGAAAGTATATAGAGAAAGATCCTGCTCTTGAAAGAAGGTTTCAACCAGTTTTTGTAGAAGAGCCTTCCAGAGAAGATGCTATAGCTATTTTGAGGGGTATTAAAGATAGATATGAAGCTCATCATTGAGTAAGAATTTCTGATAGTGCTATAGTAGCAGCGGTAGATTTGTCGATAAAATATATACCAGATAGGAGACTCCCAGATAAAGCAATAGATCTTATTGATGAAGCTGCTGCATCTGTTAAAATGTGATTAACTTCAATGCCAGAAGAGTTGGTAAAGTTAGAAAAGAAAATTAGACAGTTAGAAATTGAGAAAGAAGCGTTAAAATTTGAAGAATGAGAAAAAGCTAAAGATAGAATAAAAGCAATAGAAAAGGAATTAGCAGAATTGAAAGAAGAGTTTAATAAGTTAAGGGCAGAGTGGGAAAAAGATAGACAATTGATTTTAGAAGCTAAAAAATTGAAAGAAGAAATTCAAAAGTTAGAGCATGAAGCAGAACTTGCAGAAAAACAAACTGATTATAACAAAGTTGCTGAGATAAGATATTGAAAAATACCACAATTAAAGAAAAAATTGGAAGAAATAGAGAAAAAAATAGAGGAGGCTAAGAGAGAATGAAGATTGGTTATAAAAGATGTAGTAGAAGCAGAGGATGTTGCAGCTATTATTAGTAAATGGACATGAATCCCTGTATCTAAACTTGTAGAATCTGAGAGAGAAAAGTTAGTTCATTTAGAAGACTATTTAAAACAAAGAGTGGTTGGGCAAGATCACGCTATTAAAGCTGTAGCTAACGCTATAAGACGTGCAAGAGCAGGTTTAAAAGATCCTAATAGGCCTATAGGTTCATTCTTGTTTTTGTGACCTACAGGTGTAGGTAAAACAGAATTAGCTAAAGCATTAGCTGATTTCTTGTTTAATGATGAAAAAGCAATGATTAGACTAGATATGTCAGAATATATGGAGAAACATTCTGTAGCTAAACTTATTGGTTCCCCTCCAGGATATGTAGGTTATGAAGAAGGTGGACAATTAACTGAGGCAGTTAGAAGAAGACCTTATAGTGTTATATTATTTGATGAAGTAGAAAAAGCTCATCCAGATGTGTTTAATTTACTTTTGCAAATTTTAGATGATGGTAGATTAACAGATAGTAAATGAAGGACAGTAGATTTTAAAAATACTGTTGTTATAATGACTTCAAATTTAGGATCAGATATTATTATGGAAAAATTAAAACCATTGTTAGATGATCCAAATGTAGATGAGGAAGCTGTTAAGAAAATGAGGGAAGATGTAGAAAAAGAGCTTGATGAGAAGGTGTTGCCTAAATTTTTTAGACCAGAATTTTTGAATAGATTAGATGAAAGAATAGTATTCAATCCATTGTCTGCTAAGGTATTAAGGGATATTGTTGATATTCAACTTAGAAGATATACGCAAATGTTAGAAAAAGATAAAGATATTAAACTAGAAGTTACAGATAAAGCAAAGGATTTCTTAGCAAAAGTTTGATGGGATCCTATATATGGTGCTAGACCTCTTAAAAGAGCTATACAAAAATATTTGCTTGATGAATTAGCTATGGAGATTCTTGAATGAAAGATTAAAGAATGAGATAAGGTTATTGTAGATTACGATGATCAAAAAGATAAACTTATATTTAGAAAATAAAAGACCCGGAAGTTTCCGGGTTTATTTATTTAGTTCTAATTTAAGTTCTTTTACTTTATTTTCCAAAATAGGTCTGAAAATAGCAGTTTTAAATAGTCATTTTTTTTCTTTATTTCAGAAAATAAGTGTAAAGAATTTTTTATATAAACGATAGATTTTGGTAACGTCATTGTCAAATTGTTTTAAAGGTATTTTTGGAATATTTAGTTTTCTAGAAAGATTTTTTAAAAACCTTTTTACTTTATCTTTTGGTGGTCTTTTATAATTTTCTTCTATTTGGTTTACAAAAAAGATAGAAATTTCTTGTTTAAATAGTTTTCTTTTTTCATCATTTTTTGGAATAATTTGATAGATATTTAATTCGTTAATTTCATATCTAATTTCTTCCCATGCAATGTCAATTATAGCTTTTTCTACTAATTCTAAGAGTTTGGTATAATATGCAAGTTTGACTTCTAAAATATGTTTTTTTAAAGATGAAGTGTCAACATTATTTTCTTCAAGAAATTTTGTAAATTTAATTAAAAAATCTGAAAATCTTTTTTCTAGAAACTCTTCTACAAAGTTTGGTTTTATTCTAGGTTTTCAGTTTTTATCTATTCATAGAATTTTCCAGTCTACTAGAAGTTTTCTTATGATTCTTATATCTTGGGAAGTTTTGTATATAGGATGATTAATTTTTTCTATTTGTTCAATTGACAATTTAGTAAAAGATGTCCAATTTTTAATTTCAATTTTTCAATTTTCAATTAAGTAATCTTCTCTAGGTGTTAATTTTGATATAATATCTGAAAGATCGTCTGTAAGTCTTAAAGATATTTCTCCTAAGGGAATATTAGGATGTAGTTTATCTACAAAAGAAAAATTTATAAAAGGTTTAGAAAGATTTGTGTCTTTATTAGAATGATTTTCTTTTAAAATTCATCTATCATTCTGTTTTATGATTATATCAGGAGGTATAGATTGTTTTATAGTTAAAGCTCGTCATTTAACTTCTTCTATTGTTGGAAATTCTTTCATAAATCATATTTGATCAGATAAGACTAGTAATTCTTTAGTTATCTGTTTTCTGTATTTAGAATCTTTTAATATTTTTTTTACAATAGAATCTAATTTTTTAATTCTAGCTTTTTTTACAATTTCAGTTAAAAAATTTATAGCTTCATTTTTGTTTTTTCCTTTGATTTCGATAGAAAAATTTTCAGTTAGTAAAATTAAAAGTTCCATAATTTGAATTTTTTCAAGTTCATGTATAGGCGATCAAGTGAAAATTCAGTTAATTTCTTTTAATTTATCATGATATATTTTATTAGCTATTTGACTAGATTCAATTAGTTTTTCAGGATCTTTTTTAAATTTTTTGACGATAATTTTGTCTATTTCTAATAGTCGACGAATGTACTTTATTAAATAATAAGTGGATAGTAAATAAAGTCACTTTATTGTTTCTTTTCATAAGTCATTTGTATTTTCATAAAATTCTATAGTAGTAAAAGATGTTTGTTCTAAAATTTTTAATTTGGATTTAGTAATTTGATTAGGTAGTAATTCTTCAAGCAAAATTTCAGTGTTTTCCAAAGCTTTTTGATGAATATATTTTAAGTAAGTTACTATTTTTTCATTTTCTATGTTATTTGTTAATATGTCTAATAGTTGATTTTCTATATTTTTAGTTTGTAGGGTAAGTAGTTGAATAACAGACATAATCTGATATTTTATGTCATTATGTAATTCAGGAAGATTTTTGAGGAGTATATTTGTTTTAAGAAAATGGGTTAGTTGTTGTTCTAAGGTTTCTAAATTTTTTTCTGAATTTTCTTTTTTTTCGGAAGTTTGTTCATAGTAAAGTTTTTTCATTTTTTAGAATATGAATTTATAAAGTTTTATAAGTGTTATTAGTTATATTGAAAAATATTTTTTTGTCAAATTTGACAAAGAAAAACAATTCAATATAATTAATTTATATTTTTTATTTTTATTTTGAATGTTGTAAATATATATGTTAAATACTTTGACAAAAAAAATTTTAGAACTTCAAGACATAAAGCAAATTAAACCAAATTTAGATGCTTTAAA
>CAYNHJ010000051.1:0-5173 GCA_964397125.1 uncultured Candidatus Peribacteria bacterium | reverse complement strand
TAATTAATTTAGATGAAGCAATTTATTTAACAGGATGAGATGTATGATATGTTTTGGATTCTATGAATGAGTTAGTTAGACAGAGAATTTCACATGTTATTTCAAATGATAGAATGGAAGAATTAAATGATTTATTGGATAAGCTTTTATTAGCTAATACTTTAGATTTTATTTATAATTCAAAAGAAAGAATAGATGAAGCTATAACTATGTTTAATGAGACTCTTAAAGTGGAAACACTATCTAATTTATTATGAATTTCTATAAATGATTTTAAAAATTGGTTAAGTCATAATCAGAATTTTATAAATTTAGTTAATTCTGAAGAAAGTTGTAATAAATTTTTAAATTGAGAAAATCAATTTTCTAAAGATTGTATAGAGTTTGTTATTAAAAATAGAAATGATTTAATTATAGAATATATAAAATCAAAGGATTTTCTGTTAGGACAAATTTTAGAGAAAGTTTTTAGATGAAAAGAGTTAGATTTTGTAGATAAAAAATATCTATTGGAAAAATTCTATTGAGATAGATTTAAAAGGAAGTTAGTAGATATGATTTCTGTTGCTTATAATTTAGACTGAATTTATAGACAAAAATTAGAAGATATTATAAATCAACTTTTTGATGTAGAAAAAAATTATATTGAATTTGATGATTACAATTGAAAACAGATTAGATTAGATATAAAGAAAGATGTAAGTCTTTGTGATGATAGCTGTAAGTTGGAAAATGTTAGTGATTTATTTGGTTTGTATCCAGTTATAAATTTTAAAGTTATTTTAAGTGAGGATAATCCATTTTTCGAAATATTTAAAGATGATTTTATAAAAATAAAAGGTAAATATGTTTCTCCATATCAAAGAGTTAGGTTAATTTTAAATAGTTGAGAAACTAAAGAGTGATATGTTAATTTATTTGTAGATGAAGACTGAAAAGAATATGTAGAACTTTTAAAAAGATCCGTATATGAAATAGATTCTTCAAATGATATATTAGATAAGATACCTGTTGAGGAGATTAAACAAATTGATTATATAGATTCTTTGGTATATAAGTTTTCTACTGAAGAAAATTATTATAAAAAATTTTTATTGTTACTTTCTCAACTTATAAGCGAAGATGTTAAAGATGAACTTTTAAATGAAGAAATTAGACAGAAATTAGATGAATATTTTAAAAAGGATTTTAGAAAGTATCAGACTTTTAAAGAAAATATAAATCATCAAGAGAAAAAGGAAAAGGATTATATTAATTTTATAAATAAAGAATTAGCGAGGATAGATTGAGAGGATTATCGTATAAGAGAGTTTGAAGAGTTGAAAAATATTGTTTTTCTTGTTAAAATGGAGCATTTATGAATTAAATGATTAGAAGATGACTTTGTAGAAATAAGATTTGATGATATTAAAGATGATAAGATAAGGGTAAAATTAATATGATGAATTAAAGAAGTTCCTATGGAATATAAAAATTTAGAATTTTCTATAGAAGATTTTTTAGAAAGTCTGAAAAAAATGAGATTAGCTACAAGAATTTTTAAGTTTAAGAAGCTTGATAATTATTCTGATTTTGAGAATTATTTTAATAAAGATGCTAATTTGGATTTAGATAAAAAATATATGTCAAATTGGCAAAGACGAAAGCAATCTATTAAAGTGAAAGATAAGAAGTTCTTAAAGGAAGATTGACTTTGAGATAAAGAAGTGAAGTACTTTGTAAAAGAATATATTAGTGACTGAAAAAAGAAGGTAAATGTTTATAAAGTTATTTTAAAAGATAGATGATATGAGGTAAGGATTTGTAGTCAATTAAAATTAAAAGATAAATCTTGTACTAGTTGGCACGTTTTAAAGGATAATATGAGTTATAATCAATTGATAACTTGGATAATAAATGAAACTAATTTTTCTCCTATGACAGAGGAAGAGTTTGAAGTAAAATTACAAGATTTATATTGATCCAAAGAAGATACAGGAAGATTATGATTAAATTGGTTTTCTATAACTTCAATTTTGTTTACAGTTAAAAATATTGTTAATGTTATTAAACATCATTTTGAAGAAGATAAAGAAATAAAAGCGGCATGGCTTTATAATAAGTTGGTTAAGAAGTTGCCATGATGAAGTTTCTCAATTTTTGAAATCTTTGAAGAAATGAAAGATGAAGCTCAAGCTGAATATGAATCAAGAATAATGTGATATATTAATAAATTTAAAAATAGACTTATTAGAACAGATGATTGAAAGTGATGAGCTCATGGCTCAAGAGCTGCAGAGATAATTAAGAGGGAAATTTTTGAAAAAGTAGAAAAATGAAAAGATTTGGATTGGAAAACAAGATTGAAAGCAGCTGGATATTTGCTTTATGCAATTGAAAAATGACCTTGACCATATTTTAGATGATTAGGATTGAAAAATAAGTCTTGAATGTGGGTAAAAGCTTTGCTTTGACAAGAGGCTTATAGACAATGGCAGCTCCAAAATAAAGATTTAATTCGTAAGTTTAAAGAAAATCCTAGTGATTCTTCGCTAAAAAAGGAATTAGTAGTTTCAGAACTTAGATTTATTCATAAACATCCTAAATGTTGAGAAATATTTTCAAAAAGTTATCCTCCAACTTTAGAGTGACTTGTTGATAATTTATATTCTACTGAAAAAGCTGAATGAGTATACAAAGAAATGGCAAAAAAAGGAGATTTTTATGATTTAGATGATGCTTTTGTAAGTTATGTCAATAATTTTAGAATTCCTAACGCTGTTTGAACTTTTAAAGCTTTGGCAGAAAGAGTGGAGGAAGAAGAACATTATGTAAATTTTTATAAGGATTTATTATGGATAGGACTTTCTTGATTTGTTTTATGGGAAATAAGATGAGAGCAAGAAGAATATTATAATAAAGTTTGTAGAACTTATGGATATCAATTGTGACTTTTGTTTAGTAATCCTGAAAAATTAAAGAAATTATTAAAATTGTTAGATATAATTATAAAATCTAAGTGAATTAATCTTAGATGATACGAAAGTTTTACTGAATATATTTTTTGACAGAAATGATTAAAACCAGAAGAAGTAAATTACTATGATATAAGTTTTGTAAATAGATCTAAATTAGAAAATATCAGAAAAAGATTAGATGAATTGCGATCTTATGCTTGAAAGGAAATTGTTTCTGTTTTTGATTTTTCTGATAATTTATTGTTAAGTTTATTAGAAAAGGAAGAAAATAAAGATATAGTAAATATTTATTTAGATGTTGTGAATGAAAAAGCTGATGATGATTGGGTTATAGATATACGTAATATTTTTGTTACAAAGGATGCTCCTTATTGGATAGATGGAGTGTTCAATTTGAATCGTAAACTTTTTAATGAACTTATTAAACAAGATGAAGGAGATTTTGAGTATTGATCAAAAGCAGAAGCAGTATTAGATGCGTTGATAGGTAAGTTATTTAGAATGGAAGATTTAGTAGATAATTATTCTGTTTTTGAGTTTTTGTTGAGGAAATTTGAAACATGGTTTTGAGCTAATTATTCTACTAGATCAAGTTTAGCTATTAAAAAAGCTTTTTTAGATGATATAGGATCAATTGAAGAGAAAAAATTTGTTGATATTTTGCGAACTCCTATATTTAATAAGTATAATTATTCTTGAAAAGTTCCTGAAGTTTTTGAGGACGCTGTTAAGAAGTATTTGAGACTGTTGTATAAGTGAGCAAAAACTTCATATAAAAAAAATAAAGAAAAGTACACAATCCTCATAAAAGAAGTGTTTAAAGATCAGATGAAAAATATTGAAAGATTCGCATAATATATAATAATTTTCTAAAGTTTTAAAAAAATGTATAATTGTTTACTTTCATTTATAATTAATTTTTTATAAGATGACGGCAAATTCAATTCAACAGATTCAAAAAGCGGGTGTTGAAACGTCTCAGTCTATTTTTGATAAACTAATATCCAATCCTTTTACTGCTTTTGTTATTAAATTGTGATTAGCTATAATTATAGTTATAATTCTTTTAATAATTTCAAAAACTATAGCTTCTACAACAAGAAAAAAAATTATTAATAGAATAACACTTCAAGATGAAGAATATGTTATTAAAATATGAAAACTTATTGAAGACATTATTTTTTATACTCTTGGTATTTTTTCTTTATTTTTATGAGCTGAAATCGTTTGATTAGATGTTGGTTTACTTTTATGATGAATTTCTATAGGTATTTGATTTGCGTTTAAAGAAATATTGTGAAATATGCTTGCTTGAATAATGATTCTTACTACAAAAGATTATAATTTGTGAGATATTATAGAAATTGAAATTAATTGAGAAAAACTTTTATGAAGAATAGAAGAAATTACTATTAGATATATTGTTTTAAGGCTTTTTAATTTGAGAAGAGTTATCATCCCTAATTTACTTTTTATTACTACACCTGTCAAAACCTTCAGTTCTGAAGATATGATAAGATTAGAAACAACTGTTTCAGTTCATTATGATACTGATCTTAGAAAAGCTATAAATATAATTAAACAAGCATTAGAATCTATTACAGAGCTTGTTGAAAAAGAAAATATAAAAGTTATAATAGACAAGTTTGCTGATAGTGGTATTGATATAAAAGTCTGGTTCTTTTACAATCCTAATAGTTGAATTACAGCTCCAGAGTTAATTTCTAAAGTTAATCAAACTATTTATTTAACTTTTAAAGAAAATTGAATTGTTATTCCTTACCCACATACAGTTCTTACTGTTGATAAAAATGATAAAGCTTTATTGACGACGTGATTGTTTTTTATTAACAAATTAAAATCTAATGAGTAAAAAGGTTATTATTAAAAATAATTTTCAAATTGAAGCGTTAAAAGATTCTTGAAAATATTTAACTGAATTGTTATATTTGATAAAAGAAAATATAAAACCAGGGGTTAGTTTAAATTTTTTAGAAAATTTAGCTCAAAAATTTATAGATAGTTATAATTTAAAAGGCGCCTTTAAAGGATATCATTGATATCCTGCCAATTTGTGTCTATCTGTAAATGATTGCGTTGTTCATGGTATACCTGACGATTACTGTCTAAAAGAAGGTGATGTTTTAAAGGTAGATTGTTGAATAATTTATAAGTGAATGATTTCAGATGCAGCTTTTTGAATTGTTGTAGGATGA
>CAYNHJ010000050.1:0-5201 GCA_964397125.1 uncultured Candidatus Peribacteria bacterium | reverse complement strand
ATAGCTTTAGGTGTACTTCTTTGGTGAGGTTTTCAAATGGTTACAGCTGCAGGTGATGATAATAAATATAAAAAATGATTTACTATTTTAAAGCAAGCTGGAATTTGATTGGTTTTGATAGGTTTGGCATGGTTGATTGTTAGCTTATTCTTCTATATTGTATCAATAATGGTAGGTTAGTAATTGTATTTTTAGTAAATTTAGTAAATGTTATATTTTATATTAGCCTCACTTTTGTGAGGCTTTTATTTTAATAAAGTTTTGATATTATGAAAATATATTTAATAACAATTTTAGCCAATTTTATTTTAGGTTTTTGAATATGGATATCTATATATTTGATGAAATTTGTAAATAAAATTGTTTTTAAAAATTTTGATTATTTAGTTGCTTTAGTTTGATGAGTTTTGAGTTGAGTTGTATTTTATGGATTTATTCCTAAAATTTTAATTTTATTTAACAAAAATTTTTCTTCAAAATTAGTTTGATTATCATTTTTTTTGTGAATTTTAATATTTTTTCTTATTGAATTGTTCTTTCATTTTCATCATTGTAAAGATTTTGATAATTCTAGAAATATACACAAACATTTTTCAGATAAATTAATGTTAGTATGAACATTTATACATAATTTTTTACACTGAATTGTATTATATACTGGTTTTTTAATTAATTTTACATTTTGAGTAATTTTAACTTTAAGTGTTTTTTTGCACAGTATACCTCAGAATATAGCTAATTATTTTATGAATTATAAAGATATAAAATGAGTTGTTATTGCTTCTTTTGCTTGAATAATAGGAGCAATTTTGTTGTATCCATTTATGAATTTTATTATCTCTAATAAGATATATATTATTTCTATGATTTCTGGAATGTTAGTTTATTTAATAGTGTCGGATATTTTGCCTGAGTTCAAAAAGCGTATAAATTTAAAATCCCAGTTGTTATATTTATTTTTTTGGATTATTGGTTTTTTATTCTATTTTTTGTTAAATGAGTTAGCAGTATTATTTTTAAAAAGCATCTAATATTTGCTGGTGCTATTTTCTCTTGAAATTTAAAATTTATTTATTATAATAGCAGGTGCATTATTAGCCTGCTATTTTATTTTATATCATAACTGAGTGAAATATGGCAGATGTAAAATTAATTCCTTTAGAAGATCATGTATTAGTGGAGCCTATAGAAGAGGAAACAGTTACTAAATGAGGTATCGTATTGCCAGATACTGCCAAAGATAAACCACAGAAAGGTAAAGTTATTGCTGTTTGAAAAGGTAAAATTTTAGACAATGGTCAAAGAGCTCCTATGGATGTAGAAGTATGAGATATAGTATATTTTACAAAATATGCTCCAGACGAATTAGAAGTAGTTATTGATTGAGAAAGAAAAAAATTGTTAGTTATTAGACATAGTTCTATTTTAGCAAAAGAGTCTAAATAATTAATAGTTAATTTTATTTAATTTTATTTTTTAATTTTTATATCTTAACAAAAACACATCATGCCAAAAATTATAAAATATGGAGATGATTCTAGAAGAGCAATATATAACGGTATAAAAAAAGTTGCTGATGCTGTTAAAGTAACTATGGGTCCTAAAGGAAAAAATGTTATTTTGGAAAGATCGTTTGGAGCACCAGTTGTAACTAATGATGGTGTTACTGTTGCTAAAGAAATAGAGTTAGAAGATAAATTTGAAAATATAGGTGCTGAACTTGTAAAAGAAGCAGCAAATAAAACAAATGATGCAGCAGGTGATGGTACAACTACAACAGTTGTATTAGTTGATGCTATTGCAAAAGAAGGTTTAAAATATGTAAGAGCAGGTGTTAATCCTTTTGCTTTAAATAGAGGTTTACATAAAGCAGTTGATGCTATAGTAGAAGAATTGAAGAAAAAGGCAAAAAAAGTAGAATCTAGGGAGGAGATTGAGCAAGTAGCTACAATTTCTGCTCAGGATCCTGAAGTTGGTAAATTGATAGCTGATATTATGGAAGAAATTGGTAAAGATGGAGTTGTGACTGTGGAAGAAGGTAAATCTATTGGATTAGAAAAAGAAATTGTTAAAGGTATGCAATTTGATCAAGGTTATATTTCTCCATATTTCATTACTGATCCTTCTAGAATGGAAGCAGTAATAGAAAAGCCTTATATTATAATAACAGATAAGAAAATTTCTTCTATTAAAGAGTTGTTACCTATTTTAGAACAAATTGCTACAACTGGAAAAAAGGATATTGTAATAATTGCAGATGATGTGGAAGGAGAAGCATTAGCTACTTTAGTATTGAATAAATTGAGAGGAGTATTAAATGTATTAGCAGTTAAGGCACCTGGATTTGGTGATAGAAAGAAAGAAATGTTAAAAGATATTGCTACTGTTACAGGTGGACAAGTTATAAGTGAAGAATTATGATTAAAATTAGAGAATGCTACTTTGGATATGCTTGGACAAGCTGATAAAGTTATAGCTGATAAAGATAAAACTATTATTGTTTGAGGTAAAGGTTCTGAAGAAGAAATTCAAAAGAGAGCTGATATGATAAGAACTGAATTAGAAAAAACAACTTCTGATTATGATAAAGAAAAATTACAAGAAAGATTAGCAAGACTTGTAGGTGGTGTTGCTGTAATAAGGGTAGGTGCTGCTACTGAAATGGAAATGAAGAATAAAAAATATAAAATTGAAGATGCGTTGAATGCAACGAGGGCGGCTATTGAAGAAGGTATTGTTCCAGGAGGATGAACTGCTCTTTTGAAATTACAAAAAGTGTTAGATAATTTAAAAGTAGAAGATAAAGATGAGCAAATTTGAATAGAAATTGTTAAAAATGCTATTGAGTATCCTGCAAGACAGATTGCAAATAATGCTGGATATAAAGGTGATTTAGTAGTGGAAAAAGTAAAGGAAAAAGAAGATTTTGCATATGGATTTAATGCAAAGACAGGAGAATATGGAGATTTGTTTAAAATGGGGGTAATAGATCCTACTAAAGTTATAAGAGTAGCTTTAGAAAATGCAGTATCAGCTGCAGGAATGCTTCTAACAACTGATGCAGTTGTAGCTGACAAACCTGAAAAGAAAAATGAAAATTCTACAGCAGGATGAAGTTGAGAGATAGATGGAATGATGTAATTAGAGTTTAAACTATTGGATATTTTAAATTAAGGCACCGAGAGGTGCCTTTTTATTTTATAAATATATCAATTAATGCGTTGTCCAAAGTGTCAAAATATGGATACTAAGGTTATAGATTCAAGAATAGTAGAACAATGAGCTGCTGTTAGACGTAGAAGAGAATGTGAAAGATGTTGATTTAGATTTACAACTTTTGAAAGAGTGGTATTGACTGATCTTTTAGTAGAAAAGAAAGATTGAACTGTCGAAAATTATTCTAAAGAAAAAATAAGAAATTCCTTGATTACTGCTTTTGCAAAAAGACCAATTTCACCAGCAGAGATAGAAGATATTATTAATCAATTAGAGGAAAAATGGGCTTGAAAAAAGAAGATATCTACCAAACAAATTTGAAAGGATATTCTACAGATATTAAAAGATAGAGATCCAGTTGCATATGTTAGATTTGCTTCTGTTCATCAAGAGTTTGATTCAGTTGAAGATTTTAAGAAGATTCTAGATCAATTTATAAGTTGTTAGTTAAAATACCCCCGGGGTTTTTAACCCCGGGGTTTAAAAATAAGAATTATTTTATTATTTTAGAATACTTTTTATTAAATAAAAAACCTTTTTGTAGTTTTTACTAATTGATTTTATATATTTTTATCTTTTATTTGTTTCATTTTATCTGCCCGGGGAGGGACTTGAACCCTCACGGCCTTGCGGCCAGGAGATTTTGAGTCTCCCGCGTCTACCAGTTCCGCCACCCGGGCAATTAATTATTGAATAATCTTATAATGATTTTATTTTAAATTTCAATTGTTTTTTTTTAATTTTTTGTTATTATAGTATTAGCTGTTTTATTTAATTTTTATTTTGTTATTTTTTGAAGATGGCTAGAGATTTAAATAGAGTAATGCTTATTTGAAGACTAACACAAGATATAGAAGTTAAGAAACTTCCTGATAGTTGAAGATCAGTAGCAACATTTACTATAGCTACAAATAGGAGATATAAAAATAGTGAATGAAATATTGTAGAAGAAGCTGAATTTCACAGATGTGTAGCTTTTGGCCAAGCAGCTGATCTTTTAGGACAATATCTAACTAAATGAAGAAGAGTTTATATTGAATGAAGACTTAGAACTAGAAAATGGGAAGATTCTACTTGACAAATAAGATATACTACTGAGATTATAGTTGAAGATTTTATTTTTTTAGATTCTAAAAATGTTTCTACAAATCAACCATCAGAAATGCAACAACCAATAGAAACTGTTGATAATCTTGAAACTCCTTCTGATATTGATGAAGAAGAAATACCTTTTTAATTTTTTTATTTTTTATTAGTTTTAACTTATGGATTTGAATAAAAAAGAAAAACAAAAAAGGTTTGTTAATTTTTTAGTTGATATGTATGATTTTTTAGCTTTTGTAGTATTTGCTTTGTGAATAGTTTTTTTTGTTAAATTTTTTATTTTTACGCCTTTTACTGTAGTTGGTCATAGTATGGAACCTAATATTCATAATGGTGATTTTTTAATAGTAAATGAAATAACTCCAAAGTTAAATGATTATAATTTTAAAAGATGACAAATAATAATATTTGCACCACCTGGTAGTAAAATTGATTATATTAAAAGAATTGTAGGATTACCTTGAGAGATTGTAAAGTTAATGAGTTGAAATGTATATATATGTAAAAAATTCTGAACTTGAGAGAGTTGTAAAAAGTTAAATGAATCTTATTTGCCTAAATGAGTTAGGACAGAGGCTAAATGTGGAATAAATACTTTTTATGTAAAGTCGTGAACTTATTTTGTATTATGAGATAATAGAGAACATAGTACTGATTCTAGATGTTGTTTTGGAGTATGATGTTATTCATGAGCTAATTATTTAGTACCAAAACAGAATATTATTTGAATTCCTTTTTTAAGGATAAGCAATTGGAAAGTTTATTTTTATTAAAAAAACAGATGAAACGAAATTTATTTTTTGTGTTTTTATTTGTATTAGTTCACTGTTTTGTTTTTTCTAAAGTTATTTATGTTAGTGAATATAGTTTGCCTTTAGATA
>CAYNHJ010000049.1:0-5213 GCA_964397125.1 uncultured Candidatus Peribacteria bacterium | reverse complement strand
ACCTTTACAATATCTCCTCTATTATAATTTCCTTCTAACTTCACCCTTATGTAATTTTCTGTTAATCAATACCAAAATCAATCCTTTTTTTCTTCAATTAATACATCAAATTCCTTACCAAAATTTTGTTTTATAAATTCCTTTCTCAACAATTTTCACAAATCAGAAAGTTTTTTTTCTCTTTGTCTTTTTATATCAGTAGGAACTTGATGAGATAACTTAGAAGCCGGAACTGTTTCTCATAATCTATGAGGTGAAAAAGGGAAACTATGAAGTTTACTAATAAAATACTTTTGTACCGCCTCATAAGTAATCATAAAATCTTGCTCTGTTTCTCCAGGAAAACCAGTTATAATATCAGCTCAAATGCTAATAGAATATCATTTGTTTAAAGCTTTTAAACTATTAAGCACATAATCTAACTGTCTAGAATCATAATTTCTATTCATCAACTTTAAAATCTTATCAGAAAAACTTTGGATTGAAATATGAAAATGTCACATAAT
This sequence comes from uncultured Candidatus Peribacteria bacterium, assembly GCA_964397125.1. GTDB lineage: Bacteria > Patescibacteriota > Gracilibacteria > Absconditabacterales > Absconditicoccaceae > JAMOTU01. The sequence continues at coordinate 4,707 of CAYNHJ010000049.1, read as the reverse complement.
TTTAGGATGCTCAAAGATTTTTAATAGTTTATCATTTATAAATTCTGGTCCTAAACTAGAAATTCTTATTCTCTTTATATCAGTATAATTAATGATATGCTCTAACAAATCAGCAAATTTACTTTCTTCAAAGTTTTTTGTAGAAGAAGCTCACCAAGCCCCCAGATTCACTCAAGTTATAACAATTTCCTTTCATCATTTTAAAACAAAATTATTAATCTCTTCAATTATCTCTTTCAATGGTCTACTCCTATGTTTTCATCTTTTATAAATTGTAAGACAAAAACTACAAAAGTTATCACATCAATTTTGTATAACAATAAATTTTTTAGTATATATAGGGCTATCTACAAATTTTATCTCTCTAACATCTTCTGGAAGCAAAATTATTTTATCTTTATATGATTTCAAATCTGGATAAATACTATAAAACCTATCTTCAGGCATTAACTTTCATCTATCAAAAACTCAACATCAAGTAAGAAAAACTTTCTTTCAACTTTGTATTTGCCTTTTTACTTCTTTAATAAATTTAGTTTTAGCTCTATCAGTAACTACACAAGATGCTATTAAAATACTGTTCTCATTCAACTGTCAACTTTTTTTTAAAAATTTAATCCACTTTTCAGCAAAAAACTTATTAACCTTACAACCAAAAATTTTATAATTCATTAATCAATTTTTTACTTACATAAAATTTGTATAATCACCACACTACCAATGCCATTAAAATCTGAGCTGTTAACCATCAAAACCAAATTCACTTAAAACTTGGACTAATAAAATTATAAAATATATACTCAAATGTTCAAATCAAAACTACCAAAGCAATATTTGTCAAAATTCTAAATTTATGATATCAAGTAACTTGAAAAACTTGAGAATAAAAAAAATTTATACCAAAGAAAATAAAAAACACACCTAAAATAAACAAATAAATTTTTGTTAAGTTTAAAACTTCCGGATCCTCTGTAAAAAATTTTGATAAATATACTAACAATGTCCAAGATAGCAAACAAGATATTACAACATAAATAAAAAATAATTTAAAAATTTTTCTAATAACTTCATTAACCATTTTTTTATTCTTAGCTCAAAACCAATATCACAAAATAGTAACAAAAGCTACTCATCAGGCCCAAATAGGATTAAATATTATTTCTGCTACTCTACTTCATACTCAATATGCAGCTAAAGCTTTATCTCAAACTAAAGAAGTAAAATAATTATTAATTAAAAACTCTCCTACAAATACTTGTAAAGACAAGAAAGCAGATATTCGATATGAAAAATATTTCTTAGCTAAACCTTCTCCAAAAAAAGAAACTATATCAAAATTAAAAAATAAAAAATTATCAATAAAAATATATTTAATATAAAATATTATTATAGCTATCAACCACATTAAAGCAGTAGCGTACGCTAAACCAGAAATTCACATTCAAAGCTTATAAATAAACAACCAATTAAAAATAATATTATTTATTAAATTTAAAACAGCAAAAAACAACAACGCTTTCCTTTTATGAAAAACAACCAATACAGCCCAAGCTATTCACACTAAAAAATAAAGTAAACTAAATTTCGCAAAAACACTTATATAATCATATGCTAATTTATACACATTTTCAGACAAATTCATCAAAGATAAGAAAAAATTAACTATATATCCTCCCAAAAAGAAAAAAAATAACCCTAAAATTATAGCAAACAAAACAGAAAAAGTAAAATATTTATTAAGTTTTTCATAATTTTTTTCTCATAAAGAAATACTTAGAAGATTATTTGTAGCTGACGTAAAAGCTTCATTTATAGAAAGAAAAAAGAAAAAAACAGGAAAAATAGCCTGCATAGCAGCTAAAGCATCTACTCATAATCTAGAAGCAAACCAAGTATCAACTATATTTGTTAAAAGTAAAAAAAAGAATACCGCCATAAGCGGTAAAAATATTTTGAAAAAATCTTTAACTACATTTTCTGTATAAGACATTTACAGTAACTATACATTAACTAAATAAATCTTTCTAATCAAATTATTTGCTAAATCTCACAAAATTTCGTATCTTTTGTTAATAACTCATATATATTTTTCCTGTTTTTTTATAACTTCAACAACTTTGTTCAAATCACCCTCCTCAGAAATTTTTTGTAATGCTCCTGCTTTTTTATTTAAAAAACTAACTAAAAATTTATATTCTTCTAAAATAGTATTAACCCTTTTAAAATCATCAATAAACTCTTGATTGATACTAGAAAAAATTATTATATGAGGAGAAAGAAGGCTCACAAATCTCTTAGCTTCTCCTTTTTCATCTATTCATCATTCCAAAACAAGTATTTTATTATAAGAAAATATATGTTTCAAAAATTTAAACCAAGATAATAACCATATACCTATCCATCCCAATTTATTAGACCAAGCACTTGGTAAATCCAAAGCATTTAAAGCTACTCAAAACCGTGTATTATAAGGTCTATATTTACGTCTTACATCCAATCATTTAGAATACAACACATTAACTAATTTTTGTCTTATCAAAGATTTTTCTCCTCATCATACAACTAATACTACAAAAGGCCTTTTAATAAAAAATAAAATTTTTAACTGTAACCAAAAAGTTAACCAAACAAAGAATTTAAAAATTTTTTTCATAACAAAATTATTTTCTAGTTAAATAATAAGCCAATGGAGCTGCAAAAAATATTGAAGAATATGTACCTGCTATAATACCAACTCACATTGTAAAAGCAAAAAGTTTAATAGCACCTGTTCCAAAAATATACAATGCCAATACTACTAAAAAAGTAGAAAAACTTGTTCACAAAGATCTTCTCATTGTAAGCCACAAACTTCTATTAAATACTTCTGCATACTTTTCTTCAAAATTAGTTGATCACTTAGCTAACTCTTCTCTTTGTAGTTCCTCTCTAACTCTATCAAAAATAACAATTGTATCATTTATAGAATAACCCATAATTGTCAAAATAGCTATAACAAAAATAACATCTACCTGAACCGTTGGATTAAAATGCATCAAAAGTCAATAAGCTCAAGAAGGAATAGATATGTCAAATATCATTGTTAATATAGTTATTATTGCAAGAAGCAATGGAGAAATATATTCTCTAATTCCTATAAAAGCAAATAAAATATAAATAGCCATCAATATTAAACCCCATATTATAGCTTTTTTAGCAGTAGATTTAATATAATCTCAAAAACTTGGTCAAACAACTGAAAACTCTAAAATTTTATTTCTATCATTAGATAAATAATTATCTAACAACATTTTCTTAATTTGTTTAGTTATCTTGTTTACCACCTCATCATTATCAACAGGAGTCTTTATTAAAATATCAGTATATCTATTTTCTAGATAATCTATCATTATCTTATAACTTCTAACATTATTATCCTTCAAAATATTTTCTAATTTTTCTTTTATCTCCTTACTTGGAAGTTTAGTATCAACTTTTATTTCTATTCAACCAGTAAAATCCTTAGATAAATTTAAATTAGTAAAAAAAATATACAAACTTAAAACTATTAATACTATTCACAACCCAATCCACACAACTGCTTTATTCACTATATCAAATTTCATGTTTTAAACTATAAAAAATAAAAATTTTTTTACATTTAATTTTGTCCTTCTTCAATAGCCATCTTAGCACTTGTAATTTCTGATATTTCTTTAGTAATTGCAGCTTGCCTAGCTTTATTAAATGATAATGTAAGAGATTTAATCATTTTTTCAGAATTATCTTTAGCATTTTTCATTGCTATCATACGTGCTGCATGCTCACCTGTTTTATTTTGCAATATTGCAGAATAAATTAAATAATTTCTTATCTGTCTTTTTACTTCTTTAATTAAAGTCTCTATATCCGGCTCAATTAAAAGATCTTTTCCTTTTATATTAGGTTTATCATAATTTTCTATACCCAACGATTCAACAAAACTACTAAACACTTCTTCTGATAAAGGATAAAAATTTATCTTCGTAGGAATTTGAACAAGAGTATTTTTAAAATAATTGAAATATAAATATCCTTGTTTGTAATTAAACAAATTTTTCTCAACAAAAGTATATAAAGGGAGCAAATTTTCTTCTGAGAAATTATCTTTTAAATTTATACTTCATACAACATTATAACCTAATCTAACAGCATATTCTAATCACTTCTTTCCAACAACAAAAACATCTATATTATCTTTTTTACTCTTTGTCTCTTCATAAAACTTTCTCAAAAGTTTACTATTGAGATTTCAACACAATCACCTATCAGAAGTTATCAATATACACAACTCTTTATCAGAATTTTCAACTTTACTGGAAGAAAACAAATCAATATAACCTCAAATAGCTGACAGCACAAACAACAGATCTTTTAAATATTCTCTCATATTTTCTGCTTGGTCTTTCGTCTTTTGCAACTTAACAGTAGAAACCACTTCTAAAGCTCTTGTTATCTTCTTCAAATTCTTAACTGATTTTATCTTTGCTTTAATAGCTTTTAATGTCATTTTTTTACTAAAACAAATATCAAATAAATTGCTAAAAAATTTAAAAATTATTAGTTCAATTTCAACAGAAAATCTACTAATCTAATATAACCAAATTTACTATATAAAGCTTGGCAATTCTACAATATTTTTTAATTTCTGATAATCTATCAACTCAAATCAATCAGGCATTTCTTTTA
>CAYNHJ010000048.1:0-5225 GCA_964397125.1 uncultured Candidatus Peribacteria bacterium | reverse complement strand
CAAATTAGATTTTGAACCGAAAGATATAAAATTTGTAAGATTTTATGAAATAGATGATGTCTTTGAGATATAATTATTTATGATTATAAATTTGGTGTGAAAAATTTGTGAGATAGTATACAGAGTTGAAAATGGTAGATAATATAATTTTTCAAAGAGAATAATTTTTTATATTTCTAATAAATAGATTTTAAAAAGTTTTACTTGCTTACAATACCAGACAAAAATCAAACAAATTGTCCTATATTTAAAAAATACCGGACAACGGTGTCCGGTATAAGTAGAATACAGGAGTTAAATTTGAAAAGGAAGTAAATAGTTTATTCAATTTTCATATAAAGATTTTCAAAGATTTATTAAATAACCATCTGTGTTATATATTTTCATAAAAGCTTTTAATCACAAAAGATCTTTCTTTTTAATATTAGTTTTAAATTTAATTTCATAAGGAATTATTTTTACTATCTCATCAACTACTAAATCTACTTCTCTTTTGTTTTTGTCTCTCCAATATTTTAAGTTATCACTTTTATATGATTTCTTTAAAAATTCACTAATAATTACTGCTTCAAAAAGTCTTCATTTGTCTTCTCTTAAATTTATCTCTACGAAATTTTTTATGAAATAATTTCTAACTCAAGAGTCTAAAAAGTATAACTTTGGTAGTTTAGTTATTTCTAAGTTTTTGTTAGTATAATACGGTTTTAGTTCAAAAATTAAAAAATTTTCTTTTAATATTTCTATATAATTCTTTACAGTATAAATTGAAGCATTTACCAGCGAGGATATACTGCTATATTGAATTCTTTGTCAATGATTAATTGCTAAATAAATAATAATGTCTTTTATAATTTTTATTTTATCAAGTTTTAAATAATCGACTAAATCTTTTTTGATAAATAAATCAAATATATCATCAAAAATTTTCTTTCTTTCTTCAAAATCATTTTCTAGGGCTATTTCAGGATATCATCCTCGTATTAAAAATTCAAAAAAATAGTCATAAAATTCTTTTAAAACATCAAATAAATTTTCTCATTTTAAATTTTTGATATTTTCATAACTATCAAACAAATCTTTTCTTCATCTAAATAGTAAAAATTCTTGAAAGTCTAATGGTAAAATTTCTATAATTCTTTTTCTTCATGCTAATGATTCTTGAATATTTCATTTAATCAAGATTGAAGATGAACCAGATATTAACAGTTTAATGTTGGGATGGTTGTCATAGATGTTTTTTAAAATTTTAATTAAGTCAGGATAGTGTTGAAATTCGTCTAAGAAAACATAAAAGAAATTTTTATCTTCTTTTTTATATCAATTTAGAAATAAAAAGTTTATAAATTTTGTATAGGAGTTTATTTTAGTATAATTTTCGTAAATATCTAAATCTAAAAAAATTACTTTTTGTTTTTGTTTTTTAAGCAAATTAAAAAAATATTTCATAATTGTTGTTTTTCCAACTTGTCTTGGTCATATTAAGACAATTATTTTATTTTTTGTAGAGAATAATAAATTTTTAACTTTATCAAAAACTTTTCTATACAGTATTTTTGACATTGTAAATTTGTTAGTTTTTAAACTGGATTTATTATAAATTTTTCTACTCTATTTTCAAGTTAGTTTTTAAAAAAGCTACTCTATTTTTAAATAATTTAACTAAATTTGATTTTCATTCAAAAATAGTTATACTAAATTGGAATTTAATTCCAAAATAGTTAGAAATGAAATTTTTAAAAAGAAAGATTTTGTCTGAAATTCAAAAATGGTTAGATAAAAGAGAAATTCTGATATTATTGGGGCCAAGACAGGTTTGAAAAACTACTATTTTGAAATATTTATTTGAAAATATTAAATGACAAAAATATTGGTTTGATTTAGATATTTTTTCTGATTGTGAGAAGTTTATGTCTTTTGATAACATTGTAGATTGGTTGAAATTAAATTGAGTAGATTTCAAAAAAAGAATTTATCTTTTTGTAGATGAATTTCAGTATTGTAGATGAGTAGAGATAGTTTTTAAAAATTTGTATGATAGATTTGAAAATATTAAAATATTGGCCTCAGGTTCAAGTTCTTTGAATATTAAAAATTTAATTCAAGAGTCATTAGCTGGTAGAAAAAAGATTTTTTATATTTATCCTTTAGATTTTGAAGAATTTGTATCTTGGAAGCTTTTTTTAGAGGAAAATATAAAAGAATTTGATGTTAAGATTTTTGATGAAATTAAATGAGATTTAAAAGTTGTTGCAAATAAGTTTTTAAAATGGCTTTATCAATATATGATTTTCGGCGGTTATCCTAAGGTTGTATTAGAAATACAGTTTGCTCCGCAGTATTTAGAAAATATTTTTGATTTGTATTTAAAAAAAGATATTTTAGATCTTTTGAATATTAGGAATTTGTATAATTTCAAAAAATTAATTCAAAGTTTAGCAATAAATAATTGAAGCGTGGTGAATTATTCTGAGCTTTCAAAAATAGCAGAAATTGATATTTGAACTGTTAAAAATTATATAGAAATTTTACAAGAGACGTTTTTAATAAGAAAAATCGTACCTTTTTTTACAAATAAAAATAAAGAGATATCTAAATCTCCTAAGATTTATTTTGTAGACAATGGGGTAAGAAATTATTTTATAAAAAATTTCACAACTGATATTGATTTAAGGCAAGATAAATGAGTTTTGTTTGAAGCAGTAGTAATGCAAGAGCTTTTAAAAAATTGAATTTGAGAAATTAAATATCGAAGGACAAAGACAAAAGTTGAAGTTGATTTTGTGATTGATAAATTATTTGAAATTATCTGAATAGAAGTTAAGTTTAAAGAAAAAATTTCAAAGACTGATTTTAAAGGACTTTTGAAACTAAAAAGTAATTATTCTCATATTTTTGCTAAATGAATATTAGTTGGTAGATATGGCTGTGATAGTTTTGTTGAATGAATAGAGTGTTTAGACTTTTTTAGATTTATTTATAATATACCTTTAATATCCAATGGTTAAATATCTTCTAATCGTTGAATCTCCAGCAAAAGCTAAAACTATAAAAAAATATCTTTGAAAAGATTGGGACGTTGTAGCTTCTATGGGACATATTGAAGATTTGCCTGAGAAAAAGTTTTGAGTAGATCTTAAAACTTTTGAGCCTGAATATGTTGTAATATCTTGAAAGAAGAAACTAATTTCTCAGTTGAAAAAATTGGTAAAAAAATATGATAAAGTATATCTTGCAACTGATGAAGATCGTGAATGAGAAGCAATAGCTTGGCATCTTATAAGAGTTTTAGATTTACCAGAAGATACTCCTAGAATAACTTTTCATGAAATAACAAAAGAGGCTATACAAAAAGCTATCCAAAATCCAAGGAAGATAAATTTAAATTTAGTTAATGCTCAGCAATGAAGAAGAATTTTAGACAGAATAGTATGATATAAACTTAGTCCACTTTTATGGGAAAAAATCAAAAGATGATTAAGCGGGGGAAGAGTTCAATCTGTAGCTGTTAAACTTTTAGTTGAAAGGGAAAGACAAATACAAAATTTTAAACCAACTTTGACTTGGAAATTAGAGTGAACTTGATTAGTTGGTTGACAAAATAAATTAAAACTTCAACTTTTTAAAATTAATGAAAATAAACCAGAAGAAATTTTAGTTTCTGAAGAAGATATAAAAGAATTTTTTAAAGCTTTTTGATTTGAAAAGATTAAAGAAAAAGAAACAGAAAAGGTGTTGGACAAGATATATGATATAAAAGTAAAACTAAAAGAAATATCTTCTAAATTATGAAAAACAAAAGCTCCTGATATAAAATTAACTTCTGTAAAAAAAACTCAATCTAAAAGAAATGCACCAGCACCTTTTATTACCTCAACTCTTCAGCAAGCAGCTTCGTCAAATTTTGGCTGGGGAGTTAAACAAGTTATGCAAATAGCTCAAAAATTGTACGAAAATTGATATATTACTTATATGAGAACAGATGATCCATCTCTTTCAGATTATGCTATAAATCAAGCAAAGCAGTTTATTTTAAAAAATTTTTGAGAAGATTTTCTTGAGATTAAACAATTTAAATCTAAATCAAAAAATGCACAAGAAGCTCACGAGGCTATAAGACCAACAAATCTTTTTAAGTCTGCAAAAGATTTGTGACTTACCTGATCTGAAGCTAAACTTTATGAGTTAATACGTGCTAGAACTATAGCTTCTCAAATGACTCCTGTTGTTTATGAGGAGTTAGATTATATTTTTGAAACTGCTGATTTAAATTTTAAAAATAAATCTTTTAAAGCGTATTTTAAAGCTTCTTCTAAAGTTTTAAAACATCCATGATGGCAAAAAATTTATAAAGAGGAGGAGCCAAAAGATAAAGATGAAGAAAAATTACCAGTTTTAAATATTTGAGATAAAATTAAGTTAATACAACTGGTAGCTAAACAGGCTTCAAACAAGCCTCCTGCTCGTTATACAGAAGCTTCTTTAGTTAAAAAGTTAGAATCCTTAGGTATTTGAAGGCCTTCAACTTATGCACCTACTATTTCTACTATTCAAAAAAGATGATATGTTGTAAAAAAGGACAAAAAATTGATACCAACTGATATTGCTTTTTTGGTAACTGATTATCTTAATGAAAAATTTGAAGATCTTATGAGTTATGATTTTACTGCTAAAATGGAGGAAATCTTAGACAAAATTGCTGAGTGAAAAGTAGATTGGAAACAAATGTTAAAGGATTTTTGGAAAAAATTTAAAAAAGATTTAGACGATGCCCAACAGCAGAGCAAAGTAGTTCAATATGTTTGAAGAAAATGTCCAAAGTGTCAGGGAGAATTAGTTTATAAGTTTTGAAAATTTTGAAAATTTATTGCTTGTGAAAATTATCCTGATTGTAAATACAAGGAGCAGACAGAAGAAGAAAAGTCTTATGAGCAGAAATTGAAAGAAGAATTTGAATGAAAACCTTGTCCAGCAGGTTGAACTATTGTTGTTAAAAAATCAAAAAATTGATATTTTTTAGCATCTTCTGAGTATCCACAGGTAAAATGGACAATGTCTCCTGATGTTTATAGATTGCAATTGAATTTGTGAGAAAAATTTTGTCCTAAATGTGGTAAAGGGAAATTAGTTGTTAGAAAAGGAAAAAGAGGATATTTTGTAGGTTGTGATAGATATCCAGAGTGTGATTATGTGGAAAGGTTGAAGAAATAATTTTGTTGATTTTAGTA
>CAYNHJ010000047.1:4037-5243 GCA_964397125.1 uncultured Candidatus Peribacteria bacterium | reverse complement strand
GCTGGTGTTTTGCCTGTTTATAAAAAGTATTTTGTAGAAACTAATAGTAAATGAACAAATGTTAATATAGCTCCCAATTTATCTGCAGAAAATTTTTGGCTTTATAAAGAGTATATTCATATGAAGATGGATGAAGTTATTGATATGATAGCTGTTATTCAGAAATGGATTGATCAGTCTATAAGTTTTGAATGGTTATTTAATCCTATGGAAACTTCACCAGTTGATCTTTATAATCGGTATATTAAAGCATGGAAAAAATGAATAAAAACTGTTTATTATGTTAGAAGTATGTCATTGGAGGTTGAAAAGTGTGAATCTTGTGCTGGATAGTTTATATTAAGTCCGGACTTGAAGATGACTATGCGTTTAGATATTTATCTTTTCAAATCTTGATTATTTTCTTCTAGAAACCAGGCTCAAGAAGCTATTTTAAGATGAGATATATTAGTGAACTGAAAAGTTATAAGGAAATTTTCTTATAAAGTTAAGGGAGATGATAAAATTGAGATTTTAAATTCTGAAAAGCCAAGATGATATTGGAAGTTAAAGTTATTAAATGAAAAATTTAAGATTTTTCATTTTTGAAAAAAATATAATATTTTAGATTTAGGTAGTAGTAGAGGAGGTTTTTTGTTGTATGCTGGAGAGTATGCTAATAGTATTTTATGAATAGAAATATCAAAACAATTTGAAAATGATTTAAAACAAATTGTGTCAAATTTTCAAAATAAAGGTATAAAAGCTGATATATGGTTTGAGGATATTTTTAAAGTAGATGTGAAAAAAGTTAATAAATTTTTTGAGTGAGAAATAGACGTTATTCTTGCTGATTTAACATTAGAGCCTCAGATTAGTTGGTTGGGTATAGTAAGATTTTTGTCTATTTTAAAAGAGTGAACTCGTATAGTATGGGTTCATAAGTGAAAAAGAAAAATTTATAATAATTTTTGAAACAATATTAAAATTATAGATTTTTTTGAAAGTAAAGATAGAGATGAGATATATTTTTATTTAATGATAGAATAAATCATAAAAGAAGGTACAGCTTTATATTTTACTCATTTTAATGTAAGACTAAAATCTTGATATTTTGCAGTGCTTGTGATATAATTTCGATTTGTAGGTACAGGTTTGTTAAATTGTAAACAGTATTTTGTTAAAGTATTAGTATTTTGTACTAATCAAAAAAAGGTGTTTGTATTA
>CAYNHJ010000047.1:0-3937 GCA_964397125.1 uncultured Candidatus Peribacteria bacterium | reverse complement strand
ATTTTCAAGTGAATAATAGGTCCCTCAAACTATTTTAGATAAAGCTTTATTTTTGATTTGTATATAACAATTTTTACAATTTCGATTTTTTTTGTTAGTATCTGATCAGGAGTTTATTGTATCTTCAAATCATGGTCAATGATATTTAATTTTGACAAACTCTAGTTGAATTCATCCAAAACTTAACCAATAAGTTTTTTCAAATTTGTAAAATGTAGACGATCGTAAAAGAATGTTTTTTAAATATCTAAAAACTAATAAAGAAAATAAAGAAGTTATAATAAGTATAAATAGAACAAATATTAATATAGATCAATTTTTCTTCATGAGAAATTATTTTTTATTGTTTGTTAAAATAATTTGTAAAATTAATTTTTAAATTTGTTGGCCGATAGTATGGATTATAATTTTTAGGATACATTATAAAACTGATTCAAAATCATTGATTATATACTCAAGAAAAAGTTGTAGGATTTTTTTCAAAAGGTATAATTTTGAAAGTTAGGTTTGTAATATATACTTTTCAAGTATTTGTTAGGACATACTTTTTTCAGTCTATATTAGCTTCTATTCGGCAGTTTTTATATTTTATTTCTTTCCAGTCAGTTAGCATACAGTTTCAAGTTTGATAAATGGAAATATTATATCAGTTTCAACTTAGATATAATTTTCAGGTTAATCAATTTGTTATGTTTAAATTGCTATATTTTGAATAATCAATATTGGTTTTATCGAAAATTTGAGTAATAAAATAATTGAAGTACATTAATTCATTTTGTAAAATTTTTTCGTTTTCTAATTTTAAATTTATATTTCCAATAGTGACATAAATTTTGAACAATAATACAACTAAAATTCAGATAATTATTAGACTAATCAATATTTCTATTAATGTAAATAGATTTTTTTTCATAGTTTTTATATTTTTAGTTATCAAATATGGAGATTTTTTATTTTTTCTTTCCACAACATTTTATATAAGGTTTTCCGCTTCAACAAGGACAAGGATCATAAGGACGTATTTTCTTTTTAGGTTCTGATTCTATTTCATTTAAAAGATTTTCAATTATTTCTATTCACTCGGTAGAATTATTATTTTCTTCTGAAGAAGAAAGTTCTATAATTTCTATATCATCTTCAATATATGTATTTTTTGAACCTGTTTGATTTGATAATTGTGATTTACCTGTTGATGCATATTGAGGTTCAATATTTTTTGCCTTTTCAGCTGATTGTTGAAGTTTTTCTAAAATTTCATTGTTTGTTTCTTCTGCGGAAATAATAACAGGGGTAGGTTGTTCTTTTATGAAATTTTGTTTTAAAAAGTCAAGATTAGTTCTTAAAATTCTAGCTAAAGTTTCTTTTTGTATGTTAAATAATAAATTTTGAAATTTTTCAAAAGCTTCTTTTTTATACATTACTAAAGGATCTTGTTGTGCATATCAATATAAGCTCACTTTATCTCTAAGGTAAGTCATATTGTCAATATGTTCTATCCAATGTCTGTCGATTACTCACAGATATATATTTTTTAATAGATTATATAGTATATCTGAAAGCTTAGTTTTATCTTCTTCAGAAATTCATTCGAATATAGAATTTAATTTGTTTTCTAAAATTTCAGTTAATTTTAGTGTTAAAAAGTCTTTTAAATTTTCAGGTGATTTAAATTTTTGTAATTGGTTAATATCTAATTTTTCTCAAATAATTTCTGCTAGAGATTCATTTAATTCTTCTAATCTTCGAGGATATACAGAAGTATAAGTATCTACAAGTTTTTCTATTATATTAGGAATGAAAGATTTTATTTCTTCAATTATGTCAATTTTGTCAGTAAGTATTTCATCTCTTTTTTTATATATTCTTTGTCTTTGTTTGTCAATTACACTGTCATAGTCATAAAGATGTTTTCTAATACTATAATGCCAAGCTTCCATTTGCTTTTGTGCTCTTTCAACAATAGAAGATAATTTTTTATCTTTTAAAACTTCTTCAACAGTATCTCCAGCAAAGTTTTTAGCAAATAAAAGCATAGATTGCATTTGAAGACCTCACATTTTTTTCATTAATTCATCTTCTAGGCTTACATAGAAAATAGATACTCAAGGATCTCATTGTCTTCAAGCACGTCAGCGTAATTGGTTATCTATTCTTCTTGATTCATGTTTTTCAGTTCAAAGAATAAACAAACCATAGTGAAATTCTTTTTCTATAATTTCAGGCTGTTGATTATTTTGAGGTTTAACGATTATTTCAGCAAAAGGATCATCTTTTGTTTTTTTCTTTTTATTGATATTAATTTTTAAACAAATTTTATCGTTACAAATTTCGTCTTTTTTAGATTTTTCTATATCTTCATTAGACAAGTTAAATTTCTTTTTTAAAGCGTCTATTGTTAAGTCAAATTCTTTTTGAGAATAAACGATAGCTGAAACTCCTTTGGGAGGAATATTAGAATAGCTGTCTCATTTAATAGTTTTTTCTATCCAATTTATATAATTTTCTGCTAATTTTTCTAATAATCATTCTTCTAGTTTTATGTCTGTTCAACGTCAAGCCATATTTGTTGCAACAACCACTGATCACAGTTTTCAAGCGTTTGCAACTATTTCAGCTTCTTGTTCATGATATTTAGCGTTTAGTACATAATGAGGGATTCACATTTGTCTTAAAAGAGAAGATACATATTCTGAGGTTTGAATTGAAGAGGTTCAGATTAGGATAGGAACTCAAATATTATGATAAAATCTTACTGTTTCTACAACAGCTTGCCATTTATCTTTTTGGTGTAAAAAGATACGATCTGGTTTATCAACTCTTATAACAGGTTTATTTGTAGGGATAACAATAACTTCTAATCAATAAATTTTTTCAAATTCTTCACCTTCTGTTGCAGCAGTACCTGTCATTCAAGCTATTTTTTTGTATTGTTTGAAAAAATGTTGATAAGTAATAGTTGCTAAAGTTTTACTTTCTCTTTGAATTTCAACTCATTCTTTTGCTTCTATTGCTTGATGTAGCCCTTCAGAATATCTTCTTCATGGCATAATACGACCAGTATTTTCGTCTACTATTAGGACTTCTCAATCTTTTACAATATAATCTTTGTCTCTGTGATAGCATGCAAGTGCTTTTAATGCGTTTTCTATGTGATGAATTTCTTCATAACCTAAATCTTTATATAAATTTTCAACTCCTATAATTTCTTCAAGTTTTTTTATTCATTTGCTAGTTAAAGTAACTGTTTTAGTTTTTTCATCTATATAATAATCACAATCTTCTTGTTTTTGGTCGGTTTCGTCTTCTAAAAGCCTTTTGAGGAAATTTCATGCTTTTTTAGGTTTTCATTTACAAGGTTTTAGTAATTTTACTATTTGGGCATAATATTTATATTTTTCTGTAGGTTCTTCAGATGGTGCAGAAATTATAAGAGGGGTTCTAGCTTCATCGATTAATATAGAATCAGCTTCGTCAATTATTGCATAATTTAAAGGTCTTCGTAAAAGAACTCTTTCTTCTAGAGATTTAGCGAGATTATCTCTAAGATAATCAAATCCTAATTCGCTATTTTCAACATATGTTATGTCTTTTTCGTATTCTTGTCTTCTTTTTTCAATAGGTGTATGTTTAGTAATAGCTCATACTGAAAGTCAAAGCCAATTGTATAGATATCACATCCATTCTGCATCACGAGAAGCAAGATAGTCATTTACTGTTACAATATGCACTCATTTTCATTCTAATGCATTTAAATAAGCTGGTAGAGTAGCTACTAAAGTTTTACCTTCTCATGTCTTCATTTCAGCAATTTTTCATTGATGTAGCACTATACCTCAAAGAAGTTGAACATCATATGGAATCATATTCCAGACTAGTTCATGTCATTTTACAGTAATTTTTTGTCAGAAAAGTCTTTTACAAGCTTGTTTTACAGCAG
>CAYNHJ010000046.1:4244-5308 GCA_964397125.1 uncultured Candidatus Peribacteria bacterium | reverse complement strand
CCTTGTTAACCTACTCTAACACTCCCTTAACAATAAACTCTACAGCTTCCTCCTGAGAAAATCCTTTAATCATCAAATTTTCAATAGCCTTTTTTTCAATGCTTCAAACAGCCGCTTCGTGAGTCAGTCTTGCAGTAGGATTTTCTACAATCAACTGTGGTTTTGTAACTATCTTACATTTTCCTAAACTTATCTCATCACATTCTATGTGTCATTTACAATAATCTCCTTTTCAAATAATTTTTCAATCAAAAATATTAGTTCATCCCTCACGAGTAATAGACTTGGATCTTAAAAGTCATCTAGAATCAGTTCAAATTAAATGAATTTCTGTATTAGACCATATTTTATCTCAATCTTTAATATCCGCTTTTGTTAAAACTTCAGCTGAAGAATTTTCTCCCCTACAGTAAATTTTATTCGTTGTCTTTATTTCTCCCAATTTTCCAACAGTAGAGATAAATTCATTAATATACTTTGCATCTTTTTCTAAAAAAACTTCAACATTTGTTTCTACATAAATATTTGCATCCCCTCAATAATAATGAAATTCATAATTTTCTAACACTCATCATTGTTTTATAAAGAATTTCTTATTATCAATATGTTTAGCATTAGCATCTAAAGAAAGACAATAAGCAAAAATTCTAACTTTAGCATTTTTTCAAATATACCATTCAGCATTAATATCTTGAACAGCTCAAGATTTGTCTAAAACAAAACAAAAATGTAAAGGTTTTTTACTTACAAAATTATCTGGAATTGTTATTTTAGATATCAATTTTCATCTATCAAACTTTGAAGTAGCAACAATTTGATCTCCACCAATAGATCCTTCTAGTTTCTCATCATTTTTGATTAAAATAATACTCTCTCCAGAATCAAAAATAAGATCAGACAAATTAACTCAAAGTTTGTCAGCAATTTTTTTTAATTCTCTTAACACCTCTAAATTATAAGTCATTTTAAATTTCAATTAATATTTAATAAAATTTATTTAGACAAATTTTATTGTCTATGATCATATTCTTTAAATTACCTATTATATTATCTTCTGTTATCTT
>CAYNHJ010000046.1:0-4144 GCA_964397125.1 uncultured Candidatus Peribacteria bacterium | reverse complement strand
TAAAATAATCTTCTGTTATCTTTTTCTATCTTCTGTTATCCCTTTCGTTATCCAATTCCTCCATAAGCCTACAAAATCTACAAATTCCAGTATGAGAAGCTGTAGGATATCAGCAAATTTTACATTCTTTCAATATTTCTTGCTTTTCTAACATAGCAACATCATATCATCACTGTTTTAAATTTTTTCTTAAAAATTCCATAAATCTTCTAGCATAATCATATTTTTTTGATAATTTTTCAACAAAATCTTGAATTACAAGATGAGTATTACCTTTTCAAATATCTTTTAAAGGACAAGCTTCATCTGATGAAATATAAGGAATATTTTTTAACTTACAATACCAAACATTATCTTCTTCTTCTACCCAAAATTGTGGTCTTATTTTAGAAACTAATTTTAATTTTTTACTTCAAGGAACAACATATAATATATTTTTATAAATATCTCAATATCTAGTTGCAATAATATTTGATTTAATAAAAATTACATTATCTGTTAAATTATGTCCAGTAGCTATAAAATCAAAACCGTTTTCATATGCAAACTTATTTAAAAGATATCTTTTCACAGATCAACATATAGAACAAACTTTTTGTTCTTGTTTTGCTAAATCTTCCATAGATTTTCAATATTCATCCTTCAAATTTATAATATTGAGTTTAACTCAAAGCCTTTTACAAGTATTCTCAACAATTTCTTTAGCCTTTTCTGAAAAAGTAGATATTCAAAGACTAATATGTATTCCTTCCAAATAATATCAATAATTTTCCTGTAAATTCACTAATACATCAATTAAAACTTGTGAATCTTTTCATCCAGATAGTGCTAGTAAGATTTTACTATTTTTTAATTGATTTTTATATTTATCTAAAACTCTTTTAACTCTTTTTTTATAGTAAGCAAAAAAATGATCTTCACAATACCAAAATCAGTGTTTATTAACAACTGCTTGCTTTTTACAATGTCTACATTTTTTCATAAGGACTTGATTTTTAATTAAAATTAAATATAATAAAATTACAACATTGGAAGGGGGGGGCTAAAAGCTCTCCGCGTTGTCCCACTGCTATAATTTAAGGCAGTGGGATTTTTTATTTATTCTAATAAAATATCTATAGGACTAACCCATATATGTCATTTAAATTCTTCTTGAAGTTTTAAAATTTCCTTTCAAACGTTATAATGTTTTAATTTCTTTTTAGTATTATTTTTCTTTTCTTTTTCAGTTATATATCAATGTAAAACTATAACTTGTTTTCATTCTTCTAAAAGCTCTTTATAAATATTAGCAAAATCTCAATCAGAACTTAAAATTAAAAAGCTAGTAAATTTATTTTTCAACTTTCAAATATAAAATCAAATATCAGCATCTAAATCTGCTTTTCTTTTTAAATTTCCATCTATAGAAAAATATTTGACTTTCTTTTTTATTATATTATCTTTTCATAAAAATCTTTCTAATTCTTTACAAAATAAAACAGATTTTTTTAAATTATAATCTACACCTAAAAATAAATAAATATTTTCCTTGTTTATCTTTTTATAATTTAAAACTAAAAAATTAATCAACTGCTTTAAAAAATTAAGATAACTTTCAAATTTAAAAATTTTTTTATATTTAGCATAAGTTGTATAAATATTGCTCACATCAACTATAACTAAAGTTTTTCACCAAAATCTTAACTTCTTCATAAATATTCAACAAATTTTAAATTTTCGTTAAATAAAATTTTTCTTGATTTTAAAGATTAAAATTTAAAATTCAACTAACTTAACAAATTTTTAACAATTTATCATTATTAATGTTATTATCTAACTATATAAAACTATTTACAAAAAAAATAGACAAGATATTAACTTTTTTAACAATTTTTTTGTTAAAAATTCGGCAAAAAACTTTTTCTCCTGATAGATGACTTCTTTCTCCTATTTTAAGATGAAAAGTTTGTGTTCACCGACCTCATTGTAGTCAATATTGTATAGATGCTTTAAAAAGGTTTTGATTTTTTGAATGAATTAAATATTGTTTTTATAGAGTGATTGATTGTCATCCTTTTTGAAAAGAAAATAAATTTTTTATTTGAGGTAAAGTATATGATCCTACGATGTATAAAGTTGTATTTTTTTCTTCTGCACAAATTTGAGTTCCTTTTTTGGAAAAGTTTTTAGATGATAAAAGATTTGAGGTAGTTTGAGTTGTAACTACACCACCTAAGCCTGCTTGAAGATGATTAAAACTTACTCCTACACCTGTTCAAAAATTTGTTGAAAATATATGAAAAAATGTTGAAAACTTTTTAAAAACACCTGTTAAATTAAAATGAAATGATGAGTTCAAAAAGTGGTTAAAAGAGTTAGATCCTGATTTTATAGTTGTTATAAGCTATTGAAAAATAATTCCTAAAGAGATATTAGAAATTCCTAAAATAGCTCCTATAAATGTTCATTGATCTTTACTTCCAAAATATCGTTGAGCTTCACCTATACAGTCAGTTTTATTGGATTGAGAAGATCAAACTTGAATCACTATAATGAAAATGAATGAAAAATTAGACGAGTGAGATATTATTAAACAATTAAAATTCAATATTCCTTTTGATTGGACAGCTAAAGAGATAATTGATAAAATGATAGAGGTTGGTCCCCAGTTTTTAGTTGATACAATATTTGAATATGCTAAATGAGAAGTTAAAGAAATTCCTCAAAATCATAATGAAGCTACATATTGTAAAAAAATAAAAAAAGAAGATTGAAAAATAAATCCTCTAAATGATAATTTAGATTTAATTTATCGTAAATATAGAGCTTTTATATTGTGGCCTTGAATATATTTTAATAATTTATTTGAATGACAAGGTGGTAAATGTAAGCTGTTTAAAATAACTTATTTGAAGTTAGATAAGAATAAATTTACAAATTTTAAAAATAAACCTTTATTTTTATTAGATAGTTGAAGGATTGTATTAAATCCGTCTGTAGTTGAAATAAAAATTAGACCTGAGGGAAAGAAAGATTTAAGTTTTGAAGAATTTATAAGATGATATATAAAAAATGGAGATAAAAAATATCATTGATAAGCAAAAAGAAGATATATTTATAGAAGATTTATATAAATATGTTTTAAGAGATGTTACTTATAGTTTTATAGAAGAGATAAAAATTAAAAAATCGGTAACTATTGATATATATAGAAAACCTGAAAAAAAAGAGATATTCTATATATTTTTTTTGAAAAAATGAAGAAAAGTAATTTGATTTAAATTATGGATAGTAAAAATTCTTCCTAAAAATAAGGCTAAAATATATGCTTCAATGTCTAATATAGAAATACAAGGATTAAGTAATTTATTAGACAAAACAATGATAATTAATTCTACTAATAGGTGAAAATGATATTGAAAAATTTTATATCAGAAGAGTGTAGGTTATTTAATAAATTATTTGAAAAATAAAGGTTTTTCTAATATTAGTTTTATTACTATGTCTAGTGTTCCTAAATTTCATGATAAAGTAGTTGAAGAGTTAGTTAATACTTTGGGTTGAAGTGTTTTGACGAGAGATCTTGACTTTAAAAGATGATATTTTATTTTTACTTTTTAAATTAATTGTTAACAATGAAAGATTATGGTTTTAAGATAAAGATAGCTGATCTTTTACATAATCCTTGAACAAGGGATGAAATTAGTTTTGAAAAAAAATTTACTAAACAGATAGATAATATAGGAGTAGAATGAATAAAAGGTAAAGTGATTCTTCAAAGTACAGATCCAAATACTGTGCATGTTATTTTAAAGGATGTTGAAGTAATATTAGATGAAGTTTGTGAAGTTTGCGGAAAAGATTATCAAAGGAAAGTAGAAGTTTCATTTTATGAAGCTGATTTTGTTATGCCTGCTTTTCATCCTGATATTACTGAAAAAGTTCATGATGAATATTTTTTGATTAATCCAAAAGATATGACAATTGATATAGAAGATATGGTCGTTCAGGCAATAGGTTTAACTTTACCTTTTGTTTTGAGATGTGAGCAATGTCAAAAAGATGTTGAAAATTTGTTAGAAATTTGAGATGAGTTAGAAGTTGATGAAAGTGAAGGGAATAGGATAAAATTTGTGTAAAAAATGATTAATTTGTTAAAAAA
>CAYNHJ010000045.1:4031-5321 GCA_964397125.1 uncultured Candidatus Peribacteria bacterium | reverse complement strand
TAAAAAATAATTTATCTGAAATAGAAAAAATATGAACTTGAAAAGTTATACCAAAACTTTTTACTGGTGCTCTTAGTAGTTGAGATGTTTGATGGTTTATAGTCAGGTATTTGTGAAAGACAATTGAAAAACAAAATAAGAATTTATTTAATTCAGGAACTATACTTTCTTGAACAGTTTTATCAGGGAAAAATAATACATGAACTTTATTAAAAACTGAAAATATAAAGTATAATTTTGAGTTATTATTTGTTGATTCAAAACCTTATCGGATTCTAGCAAAAGATCCTGAAACATGAGAGATTTTAAATGGTGCTTATTTTAAATATGCTACTGCACAACGTGGTCAAAATGGTGAATGGGTTGTAGTTATTAATTTTGATGATAAGTGAAAGAAAATATTTTGACATATAACAGAAAAATATGTTTGAAAACGCAACGCTATTTTTATATGATGAAAACTTATAACTGAACCTGTTATAAGAGAACCAATTCGTTGAGGAGTAGCTCAGATAAGTGGAAATTTTAAACCAGAGGATGCTCAAAGATTGGCTAAAGAATTGAATGAATGAGCATTACCTGCTAAGTTAATTTTAATACAGGAGCAGAAAATAGCTCCTATGTTAGGAGAAAATGCTTTGAAGGGTGGAGTTATTGCTGGTATAATAGGATTTGTTTTAATAATGCTTTTACTATTTTTAATGTATAATTGGAGGTGGGCTTTAATAGCTGGATTTTCTTTGTTAGAGTTTATAGTTATTACTTTAGCTATAGTTAAGTTGATAGATTATGCTTTATCTTTAGCATGATTAAGTGCGTTAGTTCTTTCTATTGGTATGGCAGTTGATGCAAATATTTTGATGTATGAAAGAATTAGAGAAGAGCTTAAGTGAGGAAAATCTTATTGGCTAGCTGTAATAGATTGAGTAAAGAGAAGTTGGAATGCTATTAGAGATGGTAACTTGACTACTTTTATGATAGCTTTTTTGTTATTTATGTTAGGAATGAATGTGTTTAAAGGTTTTGGTTTTATGATGATGTTATCAATAATTATAGTATTATCTGTAATTGTACCTTTGACTAAGGCTTTAATGTTAGTATGGTGAGAAGAAAATAAAAGTTAAATATTTTTAGATTTTTAGTGTGGCAAAAGTGGAATCAAATAATTTTGAAGTAAAAATACAAAAGTTAAGAAAACTGATAGATAGTAATAAATCTTTTGCTATATTTATGCATGAAAATCCTGATGGTGATACTATTTGATCTGGTTTAGCTTTTGGATATTTTTTA
>CAYNHJ010000045.1:0-3931 GCA_964397125.1 uncultured Candidatus Peribacteria bacterium | reverse complement strand
TGATTTAAAATAGATGAAAATATTGCCAATTTTCTTATTTTATGACATCTTACAGATACAAATTTTTGTATGTGGCCTTCTATTACTTTAGGAGATTTTCAGTTTGTTATAGATCTTATAAAAAGTGGTGGAGATAAACAGGCAGTAGTGGATAATATATATTACAATTTTAAGTTTTCTTCTATTAAATTAATATGAAAAATCATTGAAAGAGCTAACTTTCAAAATGGGATAGTACGAAGTTATTATACAGATGAAGATTTAGATTTTTTTGGAGCAGATAGAGAAGATGTAGATTTTGTGATGGATTTGTTAAGGAGAAGTTCAGAAGGTAAGGTGTATTTGTTATTTAGAAAACAAGATAATATTCTAAAAGTTTCTATAAGGACAAAAAAGCCTGTAGCTTCTGATATAGCAAAGTTTTTTGGTGGTTGATGACATAAATATGCTGCTTGATTTAAAAAAATGTTGGAAAAAGAATTAAAAAAGGAAATATGAAATATTATAGATGTTATTTATGAAAAGTTTTGATCGGCTATTTAGTTTGTTAATTTTAGATAATGGAGCTGAATGAGATTTTTATAGTTGTATTATTATTGATACTATCAGCTTTTTTCTCTGCATCTGAGTTAGCTATAATGACTGTGCCTTTTTATAAAATAAAACAGTTAGTATCCTCAAATTGAAAGTTAATAAAATTTTTGTATAAGTTAAGACAAAATTCTGAAAGAACTTTAATTACTATTTTAATAGGAAATAATTTAGTTAATGTTATACTTTCTATTTATGCTTCTGGATTGGGTGATAGTATTCTTAAAGGATTTGCTATAACGGGAGCGATATGATTAATGATAGTTTCTTTTTCTATTACTTTTTTAATTCTTTTATTTTGAGAAATAATTCCTAAGGTTTTTGCTACAAAATTTTCTTTGAATTTAGCATTACTTGTGAGTCCGATTATATACTTTTTGCAATATTTATTATTTCCATTTGTTTTTATTTTGGAGTTGATAGTAAAGTTGTTTAATAGACTTTTATCTAAATCAGAGGATAGAGTATCAAAGGAAGATATAGAAGTATTTATAGAAGATTGACAAAAGCAATGATTATTTTCTTCTATTGAGAGTAAAATAATAAAAAATTTTTTAGAATTTAATGAAAGGGGAGTTGAGTCTGTTTTAAGACATAGAACAGAAGTATTTGCTTTGCCAGTGAATATGAAATTGAAAGAAGCAATAAAAAAGGTTTTAGAAAAACCTTATTCTAGAATTCCTGTCTATGAACAAGATAAAGATAATATTATTTGAATTATAACTTTAAGAGATATATTAAAGTATTCTCAAAATGTAGATAATTTAGAAAAGACTTTGTGAGAACTAAAGTTGAAACCTGTATTTAGAGTGCCTGTGACAGCAAATATATTTGATATTTTTATGAAAATGAAAAAGACTTGACATCATTTTGCAGTGGTTTTAGATGAGTACTGAGGAACAGAAGGTATAGTTACTTTTGAAGATATTTTAGAAGATATGGTAGGTGATATTAAAGATGAATCTGATATTGCAGAAGAAAAGCAAATAATTAAAATAAATAATAATCAATTGATTGTTAGTTGAGATGTGTTATTGAGAGAAGTGTTGGATGAATTAGATATTTGAGAAATAAATATAGAAGACGAAGATTTTTCAGAAGATGATATGATAAGTTATATTATTCTTGAGAAATTAAAAAGGTTTGCTAAAAATGGAGACAAAATAGTTATATGAAATTTAGTATTTGAAGTTGTAGAAATAGATCCTAAAAAGAATAAGATTTTAAAAGTTAAAGTTTATAAAAATGTTACCAATAGCAATTAATACTCTAAAGGAGTTTGTAAGAAATAAAATCTTTTATATTATTTTGTCTTTGGCTTTTGTATTAATTTTGTTTTCAATAGTTTTAGTTCAGTTAACGATAACAGAAACTTCGAAAGTATTTATAGATACTAGTTTGTCTGTTATTGAGATCTTTGCTTTAATAACTACTTTATTTTTAGGTTCGTATTTAATATATAACGAGATTCAAAAAAATACTGTTTTAATGATTTTATCTAAAAATCCTAATAGATCAGATTTTATTATTGGAAAGTTTTTAGGTTTTAGTATTGTTCTTTTGATTTTGTATTTAATATTGACTTTAGCTTTTATTTTGACAGGTTTATTTTTAAAGTTTAAGATGAATATTAAAATAGACTTGTTAAATATTTATTATTACATCGCTATATATTTTTCTTTTTTGAAAATGTTGATAATACTTTGATTTTTAATATTTTTTTCTACATTTGTCTCTCCTTTTGTTGCTTTGCTTTCTTCTTTAGCTATTTATATTATTTCTCACTCTTTAGCTTTTGTTAAGTTTTATTTAATAGCAGCAAAGAAAATAAGTGAAGGTAGTTTTTTATATAAGTTAATTGATTTACTTTATTATATATTTCCTAATTTTCAAGATTTAAGTTTAAAAGAATATTTATTGTCTCCATTTTTATGAGATTACAATTTGTATCATGTTATTATTTCTAGTTTAGCTAGTTTTTGATATATAATTATTTTATTAAGTTTAGCTGTTTTTATTTTTAACAAAAAAGAATTTTAATAATGAGGAAAAAGAAGTATTATTTAGAAAATCAAATTGAGTCTATATTATGGAAATCCAGGTTTTTTGTTTTGATTCCGGTATTAATTGGTGTAATTTTGTTTTTTGTTTTGCTTTATGGTTTATGTTATAAGTTGTATAAACTTATAATTGTTTTAATTGATGTTGGTTTTAATGAAAAAGTTGTTTCTCTTATAATATCTATGATTGATATTAGTTTACTAGCTATGATAATTTTAATGTTTACTTGGTGAATTTATGAGTTGTTTGTAGATGAAATTGATGTTGAAGATGACCATAAATCAAAAGCAAAAACATTGATAGTTAAAGATATTGATGAATTAAAAGAAAAAGTAGGAAAAGTAATAATCATACTTCTAATTGTTTGGTTATTTAAACAGATATTAACTTATAAAGTAATTGATATAAAAGATATTGTTGTTTTGGCTTTATCTATATTAGTGTTAGCTTTAGCTTTAAAATTTATTTCGTGAAAAAAATAAACTTATGAAAATTTTATCAAATTTTGATACAGAATTTAAAGAGAGATTGTATAAACAAATGATAGAAAAATATGGTAAAGATAAAGTTATTTTAATAACTAGAGATAAAATATTTTTGTATATGTATATATTAATTCCTTTGGTTTTGTATTTGATGTGGCTAATGTTTTTAATAATAATTGGATTTTTTTGGGATTGGTGACAGTTTAATAATATTAAATGGTGAATAATATTATTTTTTATTGTTTTTACGTTTGTTCCTTTTGTTTACAAGATTGTAAAAAGATTAATAGATTATTATATGGATTTTGCTATTATTACGCCAAAGGAAATAGTTTCTTATAACCAATCTTGAATTTTTTCTAGAGATTCAAGGGCAATAGATGTAGACAAAATTAAAACTGTTTCTGTAGATAAAAAAGGTTTTCTAAAAAGTTTATTTAATTTTTGAAGTATTATTTTTTTGTCAGAATGAGATGATTCTGGACATTGAGATATTAAGTTGGATTTTGTCCACGATCCAGATGTTGTTAGAAAAAAAATAGTGGAAATTGTTGAATTTGGAGAAGGAGAATAATTTTAAATTTTCAAAAGTAACTTTTTTTCATGGAATATTTTGAGTTTAAAAAATATCCTCAAGATTTTATAGTAGAAGAGAAACTTTGGGAAATGCCCAGTTGACAGGGGCATGTTTTTTATGTATTTTTTGAAAAGAAAAATAAAAATACATTTGATATTTTAAAGTTTTTATGAAAATCTTTTAATTTGAAAAGAAAACATTTTTGAATTGCTTGATT
>CAYNHJ010000044.1:0-5424 GCA_964397125.1 uncultured Candidatus Peribacteria bacterium | reverse complement strand
AGTATTTATAAAAGAACTTTAAAATCTAGAGGTTGACCTGATAAATTTTTAAAAGTTTTATCAAAGGAAGTAAAAATTTTAAAAGTTAGTTGGGGTGAAAAATTACTTAAAGTTTGAGATAATAAATGAAATTTGTTTTTTTTAAGATTAAGACTAACAAAAAAGGCAAAAGAAATAAAATTTAATTTATTTAAATCTGCAGTTGAAAAAGCTTTAGACTCTATAAAAACAAAAGGTTTTCCAAATTACTTTGGTATTCAAAGATTTTGAAAAAAATTAACTAATCCTAAAATTTGAAAAAAATTGATACTTTGAGAAAAGAAAATAAAAGATCCTTTAGAGGCTCAATTTAAAGTACAAGCTTATGCTAGTTGGTTGTTTAATAAGTATATAGATTTGAGAATTTTAAAGTGATTGTTTGATAAATTTATTGATGGAGATATTTTAACACCGGTGTTGAATAAAAAAAATCCTACTTTTAAATTGTATTTTAAAAAATTTAACACCGGTGTTGAACAATATGTTCCTACTTGACCTCTATATTGATATAATTTAGTTATTTCTGGAGATTTTAAAGAAAAAGATGGAGTTATTATTAAATTTACGGAAGTTACTGAAGCTTTGAGATTAGAATTGGAAGTTCTTAAACAAGAATGATTAACTATTAATGTTTTAAGTGTCTTTAAAAATTTTAATGTTTATTGATTGAGGAGAGCTATAAAAGTTTATCCTACTGATTTAAGATATAAATGGTCAAAAGAAAATGATTTATTAATTATGTTTGAACTTCCTGCTTGAAGTTATGCGTCAGTTTTGGTAGAGTATTTGGATAAATTAGTTTGACATAATTTGAAAGTTTAGTATAATTGTAAAAATTTATATTAACTATTATTAAAATGATGATTTTAAATTTTAAAAGAGTAATAGGAACACTATTTTTTAGTATATTTTTTAGTTTAACTTTTTCAGCTTGGTATCAATGGGATATTAGCTGATGGCTTAAACAAAAATATTATCAAAGTATATGAGATGAAGGTTTTTATAAAATTGCTAAACAATTTAATTTTTGAAATATTTATAAAACTATTTATTCTAATATTTCTTTTAAACAAGCAAAAGCTTATAAGCAGGGAGTTAGATATTTGAAAAAAATTTTGTCTGAAAAGTCTTGTGGAGTAAGTGATAAAGATATACAAATGATATTATACAGTATGAATTTAAATTGATATGGTGATACTATTTACTTTCAAAGTGCCTTAAATTTTGATAATATTTCTTTTTCATGAAAGAGAGTTCTGAATATCTGTAAGAAGATATTGAATTGTATTTATTCTACAAATAAAAAATTTTCAGCAGATGCAGTAATTTTGGCTAAATGTTATGATTGGGTGTATTTTTATTTGATGATGTGAAAATATAATTATGATATTATCTCTGAGTTAAAAGAATATAACATAGGAAATGAGGTATTAATAAATTGAGATCTTTCTGATGGTCCTTTTGATTTGTTAGTAGATATTTATGAACTTAGAAAAATTTTATTTGAAAATGATGATGGTCATATAAAAAAACCTAAAAAAATTGTTTTCTATGATTTTTCTTCTTCTGAAGGAAATGATTTTGAAAATGGTAGTTTTGATAATAAATATGTTTGAGATAAAAGTAATTTCCAAGGAGTTGGTTGAAAGGGCAACAGTCATTTTGGTGATTTTAAAAAATATTTATCTGAAAATGAATTTTATAATGTTGATAATGAGGAGTGATTTAATGGAGAAGGAATGAATTCAACTGATGGTAAAAATAAATTTACAGATAATATTGTAAAAACTGAAGATAATAATCAAAAACTTATAAATGAAAATAAATGTTTAACTGATAATAAAGATGTTGTAAAATGAAAGTTAGAGGAGATTTTGAATAATTATTGATGAGAAAGTGATAAAGGAAATATTGATAGAAAGTTGAAAGATATTAATTCTAGCAAGGGTTTATCTAAATCTCAAAATTGACAATTTGTACAAAATCTTGAAAGTATTAATCCTATTGTAAAATTAAAAGATAATGAAAGTAATTTAGCACAGCTATTAGATAAAATCCACGGTTTATTTCAAGCTCCGTCTCAATCTGTAGATAAGGAAAATAGTTTTTGATTTTGAAGTAAACATACACTTTGTTGATGAAAAAATGTATCGGGAATGTTAGGTGTGAGTATATGTTTTATACCTTCTTGAGTTAAAGTGCCTCCTAAGCAAAGAGTTTATAGTATAGAAGATATATTAAATCAGATATTAAGAATTGCTATTTTAGCTAAAGATAGTGGACAATTGATGAAACATGCTTATACTGATGAATGGTGGGAAACAAGACTACAGGATATTAAATTAAGTAGAATTTTTGTTTTTGATATAGTTATAATGAAGAAAAAGTTATTTGAATGATTAGATGATAACACTAAACAGAAAAAAGAACAAAAAAAAGAACAAGAAAAAGTTTTATTTGTAGATTTAGAACATCAAATTTGAATATCTTTTTGAGATGATATGACTAATAAATTGGAAAGAAATAAATATGTTGTTTTGTGACAATGAAAATATTTTTTTGAGTATAATAATAGATATTTTTCAAAAAATTTTGTAACTAATATTTGGCAATCAGAGTTGACGAATAATATTCAACAAGATTTAGCCAATTTTTTTGATTATAACAAATACTATTGGTGAGAAATTGATAAAATTTTACTTCAAATTAGAAAATGGAGTGCTTATTTATATGCAGAAGTTCCTAGATAATTTATAAAGAAGTATCTAAATCATCGATATTTTCATTGTATGAATTTTTAAAGCCAGTAAATACTTTTTTAATTATAAGGGAAGCTCTTTTGAAAATGTTTTGTGCTGTATAAACTTTATATCAAGGAATTTGTAATTTTTTAAATATTATAGGGAATACGAAAAGTAAAAATACTGTTAATATAACACCTATTATAGCATATCTTATGCTGTTAATAGCCTTTTTGATTTTATTTTCATCTCATTTAGAAAATATAAATAAAAAGATAGCCCAAATAAATGAATATATAACTCCTCAGAAAATAATTATTATCAATATAGCTAAAATTGACAAAAATATATTTTCCCAAGTAGTATATCACATTGGACCTCAATAAAGCATTATATTTATTTAATATATTTAAAATTTAAAGATTAAGTAAAATTTACTGATTTTTTCTTACAAAGCAAGTTTTTGTAAACAAATAAAAAGCCTCTATTAGAGGCTTACTGTTAAAATTTGGTATTTTTAAAAAAATATTTTATTCTTTGTTTTCTTTCTTTTTAGGCCTTTGTCTTTCTACATATCTAAAATATTTTTTGAACAATTCATCTCCTGTTAGTTTAAATAACATTTTTGCCACTCTCTCAGATGGTTGAGCTCACTTACTAATCCGATATTTTGCTTTTTCTACATCTATATGTAAGTCTTTTGTAATAGGATCCCGATATCCTAACACTTCTTTATAGCCACTTTTTACAGGTTTAGTATGTTCTGTTAAGACTACTCTAAAGAAAGGTCTATTTCTTCTACCATGTCTTGACAGTCTTATTCTGAGCATTAATTATTTTAATATTAAAAATTTAAAATTGTCTTATTTTAATTTTTCTTTTACCTTATGTTCTGTATGTGTTTTGCATTGTTTACAAAATTTTCTCAACCTAAATTGTCTATATTCTGGGTTATTAATTTTGTTAATAGTTGTTACATAATTTTGTCTTCAACATTTAGTACATCTTAAGCCAATTAGTATTCTATGTCCTTTTTTAGCCATAGATATTTAAATTATTAAATTTAAAACAAAAAATTAATGGCACCGGGTGGACTCGAACCACCGACCTGGCGCTTATGAGACGCCCGCTCTAACCGCCTGAGCTACGGTGCCATTTATTCGGTGAGGGAGGGATTCGAACCCTCGGGCCCGATTTCTCGGGCCAGCCCCTTAGCAGGGGGCCCCATTCGGCCAGCTCTGGCACCTCACCTCAAATAGTATAGTAAAATATAAAAATTTTAATATTGATTTCAAGACGTATTTTTTTAAAATTTTGAGAAATATTGTAATAAAATCTAACGGAAGAAGTCTTTAATTTTTAAAATTAGATTTATATGTCTGATATTGATATTTTAGAATCTTGAATTCCTAAAGAAAAGGTTGGAGAAGTTTCAGAGGAAGATTTACAAAAGTTGCAAGATAGTTTAAAAAAGGCAAAACAAATTAGGCAACAGATAAAAAAACAGAAAATAGAAGATTATAAAATAGCTTTTATGTTAGAGCAGTTGGTGAAATTTATAAATAATGATTTTTTGCTGAACTTGATTTTACAAATTTATGAAAAGGATGTTAGGAATTTATACTATATTTTTAGCATTGTTTTTCCTTTTATTAGAGATAAAGTAAATATTCAAATTTTAAAAGATTTAGATATAATTTGATTAGATTTTAATATTCAGATAAATTCAGTTTCTGATTTTGTTGATTTTTTTAGAAAAAACGATAAATTAGTTTGAGTAACTACAGATGAAAAAGCAAAGTTAGTATTTGAAATTATAAAAGAATTTAATATTTGACAGATAATTTCAGTTTTAAATAATAGAGATAATAAACAGAGGCAAAGATATATCTCAGAATTGGAAAAAACTATATTGGCAGAGTTAAGTTGATATAATTTAGAAATTGGTAAATGATGAATAGCAGCTTAAATTTAATTTAAATTTTTATTTTTATTATACCATGCAAACTGATATAGTGCTAAAAGTAGAAAATTTAGAAAAATCCTTTAAGGAATTTTTGAAGAAAAGAAAAGTTTTAAAATGAGTTAATTTGGAAATAAAAAAGTGAGAAATATATTGATTTTTGTGACCAAATTGAGCAGGGAAAACTACTACTTTGAAATGTATATTGTGATTTTTAAAACCTGATAAGGGAGAAATATTAGTTTTTTGAGAAAAGCTAGAAGGAGATATTTATAAAAAGATTTGATATGCTCCTGAAAATACATACTACTATGATCATTTAAAATGATTAGAATTTTTAATTTTTATGTGACAGCTTGCTTGAATACCTAAACAGGATGCTGAGATTATATGAATGGGCCTTTTAGAAAAATTATGACTTGCTTATGCTGCTAATAGATTTATAAAAACATATTCTAAATGAATGAAGCAAAGGTTGTGATTAGCTGCAAGTTTAATAAATGATCCAGATTTGATTTTTTGGGATGAACCTATGAATTGACTTGATCCATTGTGAAGAGTTTTAGTTAAAAATTTAATGTTAGAGCTTAAGCAAAAAGGTAAAACTATATTTTTTAATACACATATTTTGTCAGATGTTGAAGAGGTAGCTGATAAATTTGGTATAATTTTTGATTGAAA
>CAYNHJ010000043.1:1573-5704 GCA_964397125.1 uncultured Candidatus Peribacteria bacterium | reverse complement strand
AGATTTTAAACAAAATTGTTATATTTACATTTTTCCTTGATAATTTCTTTATTTTTTTTAAAAATAAGGATAGTTATTTAGCTACTTTAATAATAGTTTTTTATATGAAGACAAAAGATATTAAGCTAGATGAATTAGTTGAAAATATAACTAAAAAGTTTAATTATACTCCATTTGAAGGACAGCTTCCTCATTGGAAAATAAAAAAAATAGAAAATAGACAGTATTTATATAAAACTCTTAATACTCAATTAAAACAAATTTTACAAGAATTAACTCTTCCTCAGTATATAATACAGATACCTAATATAGATGGTGTAGATTGGACTATAGATATAAAGTCTATTTTTGATTTAAATAAAAATAAATTTGAAAACATCAGACAAGTTGCTGAATTTGTATATAAAATAATCAAAGCAAACTTGTCTAAGGTTGAATTAATTAGTGATGTTGAATTAAAATGAATATTTGTTAATATTATCTTATCAGAGACTAAAATAGATAAAATATTAAAAGATATATTTGATGTTAAGTTTTATTGAGAAGATAATATCTTAAATTCAAAAAAAATTATTGTTGACTATTCTTCTCCAAATATAGCAAAACAAATGTCTGTTTGACACTTTAGAGCAACAATACAATGACAAGTTATTTCAAATTTGGTAGAATTCCTTTGAGGAAATGTGTTAAGATGGAATTATATTTGAGACTGGGGAACACCCTTTTGAAAACTTATATATTCTTTTATAGTGTTATATTATGATTTTGAAAAATTACCAGAAGATTTGAGGAAATATGCTGAACAAAATATATGAATTTGACAAAAGTTGTTAGACAATTTATACAAAGAACCAATTGATATTTTGTGAAAAGTTTATGCTTTTTTTAAACTTATACCTTTTGAAGACAAAGATGAGAAAGCTAGATACTATTTTAAACTTTTATCTGAATGAGAAGAGAATATAAAACAGCTATGGCAAATATTTAGATTTTTATCGTTGAAAGAATTTGAAGAAGTTTATAAAAGATTAAATGTTAATTTTGATGTTGTTTTATGAGAATCTTTTGCTGAAAAATATGTTAATAAAATCATTGAAGATATTAAAACTAATTGATATTTAGTAGAAAGTCAAGGAGCTTATGTTGTATTTTTTAGAAAGGATGAAAATGACGAATATATACCTTTACCAGCAAATGAAGTAAATGATTTTGATGAAAAAGGCTTGGAAGTTTTACTTATTAAGAAAAAAGATGGTACAACTTTGTATTCTACAAGAGATTTAGCTACTTTATATGTAAGGTGAAGGCTTTTATGAGCAGACAAGATTTTTTACGTTGTTTGAAAAGAACAAAGTTTATATTTTAAATTAATATTTTCTTTAGCAGAGGCCCTTTGATATATTAAAAAACAAAATTTATTTCATATAGCTTTTTGACTGTTACTTTTAGAAGGGAAGAAAATGTCTTCTAGAGAATGACAAATAATTAAAATAGTAGATCTTTTAGATTTAGTTGTTAAGAGAATAATTGATAATTTTTCAGAAAGAATATCAAAGAAAGATGCTGAAAAATTAGCTATATCTGCTGTAATCATAAATGATCTTAAAAATGATAGAATTAAAGATATAAATTTTGATATAGATAAAATGACAAAACTTGAGTGAGATAGCGGAGTTTATATACAATACTGATGGGTAAGATTAAATAAATTAATTGACAATTTAGAGAAAGATCTAAAAATTAGTCAAGATAATATTAGTAAAATTGATATAAATTTGTTAAATGATGTTGAAAAAAATATTATTAAAAAACTTTGATATTATCCTTTTGTTTTAAAAAATAGTTTAGAACTTTTAAAACCTAATTTAATAGTTTCATATTTGTTTGATATAGTAAAAAGTTTCAATAGTTGGTATTCAAATACTCAAAAAGTATTAGATTTATCATATGATGAGAAGATAGTAAAATTACAATTTTTAAAAGCAATTAAAAAAGTGTTGTATTCAATATTTTTAATTTTAAATTTACCATTTGTTGAAAGAATGTAAAAATTTATATTTTAACTTAGTTTCTGATGGCAAATAAGAAAAATAAAAAAGATAAAAAAAACTTAACATCTCAAACTATTCAACAAAATAATTCAACTGGAAATTATAAAATTAAACAAACACTTTGGGAAAAATTGGAGGATGATATTAAAGATTTACCTCAATGATTACAAAATTTGTTAAAAAAATGATTAGAAAAATGATATGTTACTGAAGATGAAATTCTTTCTGAGATTGATGAAATTGATAAACAAATTGAAATTTTAGAAAAATTTTATGATTTAGCAGAAAAATTAAGTATAAAAATAGAAACTATTGAAGATATCCTTAAAAAAGAAGCAGAAGAATTAAAAAAGCAA
Organism: uncultured Candidatus Peribacteria bacterium; assembly: GCA_964397125.1. GTDB lineage: Bacteria > Patescibacteriota > Gracilibacteria > Absconditabacterales > Absconditicoccaceae > JAMOTU01. The sequence continues at coordinate 3,297 of CAYNHJ010000043.1, read as the reverse complement.
AAGAAATTGTGAAATATAAGATTAGTTGAATGAAATTATAGAGTTAATGATCAACAATATAAAGATTTTATAAAGCTATATTTTAATGAAATTTCAACTCTACCTTTATTAACTCCTGAAGAGGAAAAAGAATTAGCAAGACGTGTAAAACAATGAGACGAAATAGCTAAGAAAAAATTAGTAGAATGAAATTTAAGATTAGTAATTAGTATTGCAAAAAGATTCCTTGGTTCTAGACTTTCATTTATGGATCTTATTCAAGAGGGTAATGTATGACTTATAAAAGCAATAGAAAAGTTTGATCCAGAAAAAGATTTTAAATTTTCAACATATGCAACTTGGTGGATAAAACAATCGATTACCAAAGCAATTGCTGATATGACGAAGAATGTTAGGATACCTGTTCATTTAATAGATGAAATTAATGCATATAATAAAGCATCACAAGAATTATTTCAGAAATTATGAAGGGAACCTACTGCTCAAGAAATAGCTCAAAAATTAGGTTTTCCTCTTAAAAAAGTAAAAAAATTAGAAGAAGTTATATATTGAAATGTATCTTTAGATGCTGAAGTTTGAGATGATGGTAAAAATAGTTTGGGTGACTTAATTCCAGATGAAACTACATTAAGACCTGATCAATATGTTGATAGAGAAATTTTAAAAGAAAGACTAAATGAGATTTTATCTATGCTTGACGAAAGAGAGGCAAAAATAATAAAAATGAGATATGGTATAGATTGACCAAGATATACCTTAGAACAAGTCTGAGAAGAATTTGGAGTTACAAGAGAAAGAGTTAGACAAATAGAAGCTAAAGTTTTAGAAAAACTTAGAGAACATGAAGGTTTACAGAAACTTTTAGGTATGGAAGATGATGCTCAAAGACTCAAGAAAAATCTAGAAGAATGAAAGATTGATAGATTGAAATGAGTTCCTAAATCTTTGTTAAGACAGCTAAAAGAGAAGAAAAAAAGATGAAGAAAAAAAAAGACTGAAAAGTAAAGTTTATTTATATTCTAAATTAAACTACTTCCATGAGAAAGGATATAATTTTAAGAGTTATAAGATTGATTATTTGATTAGGATTAATAATTTATGCTTGATGGATTTATAAAAATTGATATATTATTTCAGTTAATGCTGAGTGGAATTTGTATGCTATTGGTTTTGTTGGTATATTAGGATTGTTCATTACATTAATGTGAATATTAATGCCTTGTTTTCCAAAGATGAGATTGATTCAATTTCTATTTTGATTCTTTCTAATAGTTTTTAGTTATTATTTTTTTAGAGACAATCCCGACAAATTTATCTTTATAAGAGATATTTTAAGAGTATTAGGTGCCTTATTGGTAATTTTAGGACCATTTGGAGTATGTGTTCCTCAAAAATGCGTTAAACAAGAAGAAGAAAAGAAAATAGAAATTATTGAGGTATAAATTTTTGCTTAAATAAAATTTTGTCTAGGAAAAACTAGTTTAATTTCATAATTTTAATAAATGGCAAAAAAGAAAAAAAGGAGAAAAACTTCAAAAAAGAAAAAAGTTTTAACCAAATGGCATATTGGATTGCCTTTATTGTTTTTGTCATTTTTGTTTTTTTTTGTTTTATTTATGGCACCTGATAGTTTAGCTTATGATATAATTTCCTTTTTGCCTAAATTTTTCTTTTGAAAATGGGGAACATATTTGTTTTTTATTTGATTAGGTGTAATAGGAGGA
>CAYNHJ010000043.1:0-1473 GCA_964397125.1 uncultured Candidatus Peribacteria bacterium | reverse complement strand
AACTGATAAAGATCTTCTTAAAAAAATAATTAAACAAAAATTAGAGTCTAAGTTAAAAGAGAAATTAAAAGAGAAAGAAAATATCAAACAGACTAATAAATTGATTAAATTTCCAGATGATAAACCGACATTTGATATTAATATTTTAGCAGATCCAGACTCTATGGAAGAAGTGGATGAAAATTTCCTATTAGAAAAGGCTAAAGGTATAGAAGAAAAGTTATCTGAATTTAATATTCCTGTAAAAGTAGAATGATTTAATATTTGACCTACAGTCATTCAGATAAAAGTTAAACCTGCTTCTTGAATAAGTATTTCTAAGATAGAAGCTAAAAAGAAAGATCTTGCTATGGCTCTTAAAGCTAAATTTTTAAGACTTTTGACACCTATTCCCTGAACTGAATATGTAGGTATAGAGATTCCTAACCCTAAATCTAGAATTGTTAGACTTAAAGAAATATTAAATTCTGAAGAATTTATTAATGCTATGCAAAAAAATTTGACAAATTTAGCTATTTGAATATCTATTGATTGAAAGAAAATTATTAAACCATTGGATAAAATGCCTCATCTTTTAGTTGCATGAGCTACTTGATCTTGAAAATCAGTTTGAATAAATGATTTTATTTTATCATTGATTTATCAAAATACCCCTTCAGAGTTGAAGTTTATAATGATAGATCCTAAACAAGTGGAACTATGAATGTATGAATGAATTCCTTATCTGCTTTCTCCCATTATTACTGATCCAGATAAAGCTGTTAAAGTGTTAAAATGGGCTGTAAATCATATGGAAGAAAGATATTCTAAGTTGAAAGAAAAAAGAGTAAAGAAATTAGAAGAATATAATGCAAAAGTATCTCCTGAAGAAAGGTTGCCAAGAATAGTGATTATAATAGATGAATTAGCTGATCTTATGATGAGTTCTTCTAGTAGAAAAGATACTGAAACTGCTATTGCACGTATAGCTCAAAAAGCAAGAGCTGTAGGTATGCACTTAATTTTAGCTACACAAAGACCTTCAGTTAATGTTATCACAGGTATAATAAAGGCTAATATTCCTACAAGAATAGCTTTTGGGGTTATTTCTCAAGTTGATAGTAGAACTATTTTGGATATGAAATGAGCAGAAGATTTGATTTGAAAGTGAGATCTCTTATATATAGATCCAAATACTAAATTTCCTCTAAGAGTCCAGGCTCCTTTTGTATCTACAGAAGAAATAGACAAAATTGTAGAATATATCAAGGATAAATATATGAAATGAATATCAGAAGATGAAATATATAATCAAGAAATTATAAATATTCTAAACAGTAGATGAGAATATGCTAATAGTTGAGATATTTCAGAAGAAGACGAAGAGTTAGTTCAGCAAGCAATAGAAATAATAAAACAAACAAGAAGAGCTTCTGCTACTTTACTTCAAAGAAAATTAGGTATAGGCTTTGCACGTGCTGCTAGAATAATGGA
>CAYNHJ010000042.1:0-5712 GCA_964397125.1 uncultured Candidatus Peribacteria bacterium | reverse complement strand
TCATTCATAAAAGTCATCCAACAAAACCACCTAATGATGTCAAAAACAATAAAAATTTTTCTGAAAGCCTTCGTTTGTTATAAATAGCTTTATATTTATCAATACCAAAAACTATAAATGCCGCTATATTAATAACAAAAAAATAAACAAATATAAAAATATTAATTTTTAAACTCAATTCCATCTTTTTTTATATAAAATTTTCATAAATTAAACCGATTAACTTTTCAACTGCTGGTAATATCCAATAGAACATATCCACCAACATTTCATCATTTAATTTCAAACTGATCAAAAATAAAATTTCCCAAGCTGTAAATTATCAATTTTCACTTGTAGTATCAGATATCTTGCACAGTATGTGGATGTGTTCAAATGATTAAATCTGCTCCACAATTTATAAGTTTTTCTCCAAAAATTTCTTGAAACAAATTATGCTTTTTTTGAAATTCTTCTCCCCAATGAACTACAACAAAATTTAAATATCATTGTTTTTTGTAATACTTTAAATCATTGCAATAATCTTCTAAATATCCTTTTCTTAGAGTAAAATCATAGCCATGCCAAGCAAATTTTACTCATCTAACTACTCAAGTATAAACAAAATTATATTTATAATACTTTCAATGAGTAATAAATCCAAAACCTTTTATTCAAACTTTTTTCAAATTCTGGACTGTATTTTCAAATGCTGGTATTCCACCATCCATAACATGGTTGTTTGCAAAACTTAGTATGTTAAATCATATATTTTTTAACCAATACAAAAATTTATAATTAGAACAAAACCTTATAGATTTATTACTTTTTTGACAAATCTTTTCATCCTCTACTGCTGGGGTCTCTAAATTAAAACCTGCAAAATCAACTCAAATAAGTTTTCTATGTTTATAAAATTTTAAAGACTTTTTTGTATCTTTTAACATAAAAAATTCTTTAAGAAATCTATAGAATTTATCTTTTGTAGGAAAATAATATTTTATTCATCTGGTATAAATTACATCTCAAAAGAAAGCTATGGTAATTCAATTTGTATTTTCTTTATTTTTATCAAAATATATAAAAAGCCTTGAAGTATTACCAAAACCTGTCTCTTTTCATAGAATAGTAGATGAAGAATCTCTATACCACAAATGAGGATGTTTTCAACTCTGATTTGCTAAACGATTTACTACATATAAACAAGCAGGACAATCTACTTCCAAATTTGAATAATCTTTTTTATTTAAACTATTATTTAGAACATAGAAAGTGTATCTGTCGTGTAAATAAGCAAAATCTTCTTTATTATAATGTGACATATCCACAGAAGCCAAAAATAAGGTATTATTCGGAAACTTAGATTTCAAATACTTTATCAATTTATCAAGATTTTCTAATTTCCTTGGAGTTAGTACCAAAGAATAATATTTACTATTTGGAAAATATCTCTTTAAAAATTCAAAATGACTACCAAGTCAGTGTTCATAAGAATAAAATCCAGATCAAATTTTAAATTGTAAATCGTCAGAGTTTATAAATTTATTTTTTCCATATCAATCAAAAACTATTTTATTATCAATTAAAGAATTAAATTTTAAACACTCATTATGAAAACAAACAGTTCAAGTATCAAATCAAATAAATTGATGTTTTCACACTCAAAAATGATTTGGAGAAATCAAAACAATATTTAAATTTTTCCCTGAAAGTTGGTACTTTTTAATTAAAAAATCATAAAATTGCCGGACCTTAGATTTACATAGCATAAAATGAGGTAAAATAGCAAAATTGTTTTCTATCTTTATTTGGTTTATATTTAATTTCTGTTGCTCTAACCCAGTTAAGAAAACTGATCTTCTAGACTTTTCTTTAGTTCCTTTCGTAGTTAACTCAATACTAATCTCTTTGAATATTAAAAAATTAAATACTAACAAAATAAAAATAACTACTGATAGACTAAATATATTTTTCATTTAATCTAACTAAAAACTAAAATATTTATAGACCCCGGAGTTTAAAACCCGAGATCTAAAACAATAATTATTTTTTAATCTCCTTCTCTAAAAATCTATATTCCAAAGATTTTAACCTATCATCATCTTTAAAGTTTTCATCATAATCTTCTTGCCAATTTTCATCTGTAAGCCTTTCACCTTTTTTATAAAATTCATAATGAGTATAAACAGGTCATAAAACTACTCTCGCTCCATTTATATCTTTTATCATGAGCAAAATCAAATTTGGTCTTCATAAAGCTTCATACAAAGTTCAAGCATCAGAAGATGTAAAAATATCTGATATCAACGCTCATCTTTCTTCTTTTTGTAAAGGCATTCCAATAACTTTTCTTGGTATCAAAATGTCAATAAAATTTATTAATCTTAATTTTTCAAAATCTTCATCAGAAATTTTTTCATTTTTTATCTCTGCTAATGCTATTTTTTTCAAAAATTCTAATTTTTTCTTTAATACTAAAAATTTATAAGAATTCATAACCTTATAAGTTTCAGATGAAAGTTTAATAAGCTTATCTATCAAATCTATATTTGGCTCAACATATCATTTTGGCACAGGTAATGATGGAGGATCTACTTCAATACAATCAAAACCTCATCATCAAATTTCAGCATAAGATTCTTTTACATACAGTTGTGTATCATGTTTTAATTCAGTATAAGATCCCATATATGTAAGTAGCTGTCTTAATTTATACAACTTATCTTTTAACCAATATGGTTTATTACCTTCAAATTTTACAAATACATAATTTAATGTATCTAACCATTGACTATAAATATTTTTTGAAAAATCAAAATATTGAACTTTTTGAATCAAATCTTTTGCTACTTTTAAATAACCATTAACTTTTTCTGGATTATCCTTTAAATTATTTTTTAACCATATTTTTGTTAATTTACCAGCAACTGAATTGTTATTCAAAATATAAGGAATTACTAAAGCAGTAGTAATGCTTGGTTTTTCTTTCTGTTCTTTTTCTGCACTTCAAGCAGTAAGTTTATCAAATATCCAACTATCAATAGTAAATTTTTCTCCAAAAAATGAAAAACCAACAGTATCATCGTGGGCTTGTTTTTCTGTTTTGTCTCATATAGTTTGAGTTGTATAAACTGTTGATATTATTTTTTGCTCTTTTAACCTCAAAAGTTTATTTTGAATATCTTTGTTAAATTTGTTTACAATATCTTGATCTGTAAGTAAATTATTATCTTTTGCAAACTTTCTTAAATCAAAAATATTCACATCATCATCTGTTCAAATTAATTTTGTTACAAAATCTTGTATTTTTCTAAGTTCAGTCAATTCCTTTTCATCTAAATTATTAGCCAAAATAAGAGCAGCTTTTGATAGATTAGAAGATTTAAAATAAAATTTCTCTCTCATCAACCATTTCATTCACATAAAATAAGTTTTCAAAAGAGCATCACTTGTATAATGACTTCTTGGTTTAAATTGAGTAAAATCTTGTTTTATGTTTAAACTTTGAAACTCCTTATCATTTGGGAAAAAATGTAGAATCAAAGGATCATCTTTTACTTCACTGGCATCAAGAATAAAATTCATTTCTTTAACAATAACATCTTGTGTATCTTTTGGTAAAAAAGAAATTTTATTTTTTAAATCATTTAAAACTCTTTCTTTAATTTGATTGTCTGTCAAATCTTCTACATCATAATGGTTAAAATCTCCACTAAATAACTGTTTTCAAGAAAGCAATAAACTACTTGCTATTGCATTATAACTTGCTAAAAATCAATAAAGTTTCTTCAATTCTTTGTTATTAGTAGTTAAATATTTTTTCTTGTATTTTTCAAATTCTATCTTAGCAATCTTTCATATTTTTTCTCTCAATCCGGATTCTTCTTTATATTTTAATTCATTATCAAACACTTTATGAAAAACATGTAAAAGAAAGTCAGAGCTTATAAATACAGCATTATATGGATATCTTTTATAACTTTCTTTTTCTCAACCTATACTCCTTATAAATTCATTCCATTCTTCTTCAAAAGATTCGATCGTTGGATCAATTCCATATTCTGCTGATTCTCTTGAATAATCGACTGTTTTCCAACCTGGATCTATTATAACCCATCAATGTTTTTTGAAAAAATCAATTTGCTTGTTAGACAAGGTTAGTAGTCTTGGAGTATGATTTACAATATAACCACTTCACAAATAAGTCCCTGTTATAGTTACATAATACTTCTTACCTTTAAATATTTCTTCTTGCTGTTTTGGAGTTAATGTTATAGTCTTAACTTTACCTGATATATCACAAATATAGATTTTTACATTTTTCTTTCTTCCTACCATATCATCTTCTTCTGTCATATCATCATAATTTTCACTATAAGTTTCTATATCTTTTGGCGTTATCAAAACTTTTACAGACCGTTTTTTATGAAATCAGTGAAGTATAGAATCCCAATTTGTCATTTCACTTAAATCTGGTTTTTCCATAGAAAAAGACCAACTATAGTTAGATATTTTTTCTCAAGAATAAAGTTTTATAAGAGAAATACTTTCTTTTTTGCCTGCAACTTTATTCAAATTTTGATCTGTCTTTTTTATATTCCCCGACATTTCGGTAGAACTTTCAACAATTTTATTTCCTGTTGTTTCTTCATTAACTGAACTTTGATTTGCCTGTTGTATACTAACTTTTTTACAACCCCCAAACAAAACTGTGATAAAAACTGCAGTTAAAATAAAAAATTTTTTCATTTTTTTCTTTTAAAAAATAAAAAACCTCGCAAGGATGATAAAGATAACCCACATCTTTTCAAGAGATTAAAAAAATTTTTTTTTACAATTAATTAAAATATAAAATACTATAATGACAAAATATCTTTTATCTGTCTAATTGCTTTTTTCTTAAGTTGATTTACTCTTGCTGGAGATATTCATTTTTCTTTAGCAATTTGGTTCTGTTTTTCTCAACTTAATATAGTTTCTTTAAGAATTTCAAATGCTTTATCTCCTTCATTTCTTTTATTTTCAATAAGTTCAAGTATTTTTTCTATCAATTCCTTTTTTTCAAATATATTTTCTGGATCTTCCCAATCCGATGCCACAATTTCCTCAAGAAAAAGTTGTTCATCTTTTATACCATCACTATTTACCGGCTTTCCAAATCTTAAAACTATAATATCACTTTTCATCAAAGATTCATTGACTACTTTAAGACTTTTATTCCCTGATGACAATCTAAAAATTGTATTAAACTGTTTCCAAATAAAATCTATAACTGCTCAAAATGCTTTTTTATAAAAAAGAGTATTTAAAGAAGTTGACTTTTTAGGATCAAATCTATTAATCGTCTCTATTAATACTAATCTTATAATCTGTAAGATGTCTTCTCTTTCTATTCAAAAAACTTTCAATTTATTCATATCAATAGATTGAGCGATTTGTCTATATAAGTGTATAACATATTTTTCATTTCTTTTAAGTAATTCCTCCAAAATTTTCTTCTTTTCTGGTTTTGAAGTAGTAGTATGATATTTCTTCAAAAGTTGCAAATTTTTTTCCTGAAAACTATCTCTCCTTTTAAAAATATCTCTTCTTTCAAGACTCATATATAAAACTTGTCTAAAATAGTAAAATGATTTTTTTATCGACCCCGGGTCCATGATTAAATTAACTAGTCATCTTTAAACGATGAATGTAAAAGTTTTATTCACCATCTTCAGTTATGTTTTCATCCCT
>CAYNHJ010000041.1:3175-5806 GCA_964397125.1 uncultured Candidatus Peribacteria bacterium | reverse complement strand
AAATACAATAAACAGCTTTTGATTTCTGATTCAAAATAGTATCAATTGCAACAGTAGTTTTACCAGTTTGTCTATCTCCAATAATAAGTTCTCTTTGTCATCTACCAATAGGAATCATAGCATCAATAGCTTTAATACCTGTTTCTAGTGGAACATTAACTGACTTTCTTGTTATCACACCAGGAGCTATCCTTTCAACTGGATAAAATTCTTTTGGTTTTATTTCTGGGCCACCATCAATAGGATTACCTAAAGCATCTACTACTCTTCCTAAATACTCTTCACCAACTCAAACTGATAAAATCCTACCAGTAGACTTAACTATATCTCATTCTTTAATATCTGAATAATCGCCTAAAACTAACACTCCCACTCTATCTGGCAAAAGATCCAATACTAAACCTTTTTTACCATTTTCAAATTCTACAATTTCTGAAAACATAACATCTTCTAATCATACAACCGTTGCTACTCAATCTTTTATTTCTATAACTTCTCCCTTTTTAGAAAACTCTTCTTTTAAATCTGTGGAGGTTACTTGCTCTTCTATTTTTTTCAAAAGTTCTTCTACATAGTTTAAAGCCATGAAAAATTGTTATTAATAACTAAAAACCTAATAGTTTGTTTAAATCTTTATCTAATCATCTTTTATAATACCATCATTCTCATCTAACATTTAATATCAATTTATTTGTTTCTTCAACATTAATTTCTATACTTTTCCCAAACATATTATTTAATTTTTCTTTAATAGCATCAATATTTTCATCTTTATAAACCGATATTTCAAATATTTTTGGTATATCCTTTCTCTCTTTTCTTAACAAAGAAATAATTTGCCTAACATCATTTAAATTTAGCTTTCAACTACAACCTAACAACTTAATCATAAAAACAATCTCCTTATCTACTTCACTAATTTTATTTAAAAAAACTTCATTTTTTAACCTCTTTCAAAATTTTTCAATAAGCTTATAAACAACTAACAAAATATAGTAAAGTTTTTTACCATCTTCAAATTGTGTAAAATATTTTTTAACTAACACATTATTTGAAATATACATTCTGTTAGATTATTTAACTATTTTTAAATTGTTGTATCAATTTTTCTATATATTCTTCTTTTAATTGTTTATCAGTTTCAAATAACTTATTAACTACTATTTTAGTTGTGTATTTGACACTATCAATCCATTTTTCCTCCAACATTTTTTTAATTTTTTCAGCTTCAACTTTCGCAGATTGTATAATTTCATCTGCCTTCCTTTGAGCTTCAGATATAATTTTCTCCTTTTCTTGTAGAGCTAACGACCTAGCTTCTTCTATTATTTGTTTTTTATGTTCCTGTGCCTCTGCTAAAATCTTTTCTTTCTCTTGTTCAGCTTTTTTAATAATCTCATTATACTCTTCCTCAGCTCTTTTAAGCTTATCAATTAACTTTCTCCTATTTTCAATTGCATCTATAATAGCATCAGCAAAAAAAAACTTAAACAAAAAGAAAAATATAACTAAGTTAATTATTTGCACAAAAACATTAATAACTACCTGTAAAGTTGTAGGTTCGTGATGCATTTATAAAATACACTAACAATCTAAATCAATTTTTATTTTCACATTAACATTATAGCAACAACTAAAGCATATATAGCTGTAGCTTCTGCTAAAGCCATACCTAAAATACCATAAATCATATATGCTTTTTCTTTTTCAGGATTTCTAGCTAAAGCCTCTAATAAACCTTTTGTAGCTAAACCTATACCTATACCACCACCTAATACACCTATCATTGCTAAACCAGCTCCTAAATATTGTAGTTCCATAGTTATATTTTAATTAAATAAATAAAAACTTTTTAAATCTAATAATAACTTTTTTAATGATGGCTTTCTTCAGCCAACTTAAAATAAACCAACACTAATAAAGAAAAAACTAACGCTTGTAAAAAACCAACAAATAACTCCATAGTAAAAGCCAATAATGGTCAAACAAACGGCACCTTTATAAAAGCAACTGTAGCTCAAATAACCAATCCTAAAAGAACCATTCCAGCAAATATATTTCAGAAAAGTCTCAACGTTAGTGATAGCATTTTAATAAATTCTCAAACAAATTCAAGTAAACCTACAAATAAAGCAATTAATATATCTCATATTTTTAACAAAAATTTCACAAAACTATCAACATTTTCTACCATTCCCATACCTTTGTAAGGAAAATACTTTTCTAAAAATTTAAATCCATTTTTTTTAATTCAATACCATAACGCCCACAAAACTCATACAACAGCCAAAATTGCATTAAAATAAATATCAGAAGTAACTGGCCTAAAATAATGATGAAGAATAGGAAAAACATTTTCATTAGCAAACATATCCCCTATCACACCAAAAATATTATTCCAAAATATATACACAAATAAAAACATTATATAAAGCTGTGCATATTTAGGAATACCTCCAGCCAAAGACTTAAAAAAATTTATTAATCATTCTATAAATAAATCTACTAATATAACAAATCAATTTTTAGAATTTCTTTTCTTAAAAAAATTATAAATCATTATAAAAATCACAAAAAATCACAAAGAAAAAAAACTCGTTAATAAAGTTTTTGATAAATATAATCAAAACA
>CAYNHJ010000041.1:0-3075 GCA_964397125.1 uncultured Candidatus Peribacteria bacterium | reverse complement strand
AAAACCAAGAGGCCGTGGAACCTAACTACCTCTACCCCCTAACTCTAAGGTGGGAGCTCGTCCTGACCCTAAGGTCAGGATATACCGGCTCCCCTGATATAGTGATGGGAAGGAGGTAGTAATAGGCCCACCAACCCCTTAGCACTAATTTTTTATAAACATATTTTTTTTAATTTCAATTGATTTTAAAAGTTTTTTTATTATTTTTATATTAACTTAATTTTCTATATAATTTGAATTAACTAAACTAATCTCAATATTTTCCAAAATTTTTAAACTTTCTTGAGTTTAATTTTTATTTTTTTAATTATTTCTCATGGCATCTAGAACAAACAAACGTGGTATAGCAAAAAAGAAAGCACAACTGGCTAAACAAGCTAAAAAAAGAGCTAAAGGAGCTAAAAGATTTGAATATCCCAAAAGAAAACTTGATTTAGAAACAGCTAAACAATTATGAGTAGTTGTAGCAAAAACAAATCCTAAATGAAATACATATCATCGGTTTTTGAGATGAAGAAAAGTTTGTTGGGAAACCAGATTAAGAGTAGATCCTGACTGATATAGACTTATCAAGGCACCTTCTGGAAGTTTAGAATTTGTAGAAGTCCCAATCTCTTGATGGGTAAGAAGAAAATTAATGAAAATTGCTAGAAGAAGATAATTATATCTTTATAATTTTATATAATGCCATCAACTTATATTTTTATTTATATCTTATGTATCATAATTGCCGCAAGTGTGTATATAATTGTTTCTAACCATCTAAATAAAATATTTAAACAAATTAATTATTTTATAGACAATATCTACTTTAATCTGGCAAAATTTTTAGAAACAAACAAAAAAAATATTATAAAATACAATGATCTAATAGAATATATTTTTTATCCAAAAAAAAGGTTTATCAATTGATTTCACAAAGACATAATAGACTTCGAATTTTTTTGGAGAGATTTTGAAAAACAATTAGAAGAAACTGAAAAAATATTACATAAAAATATTATAGATCCTGACATAATACTGAAACTAGATGACTTGTTTAAAATTTGAATAAAATTACATAATTTCAAAAACTTTCTAAAAAAATTTTTATGTATCTTTAGTTTTTGAATTTTTTGTCTTTTAAAATAAAAATAATGAAACTATGATTAAAAGTGCAGGAGGAATTGTTTATTTTATTGAAAAAAATCAAGAACCAAAATTTTTAATTCTAAAAAGACACTCTTTATCTTGAAAAATAGAATGGGTAGCGCCTAAATGAAAAATAAAACCATCTGAAACTGCTGAAAACGCAGCTATAAGAGAAGTTTCAGAAGAAACTGGAATACCTATTAATCTTTTAGAAAATCAATGATATATATGAACTCTACACATCCATTTAGAAAGTGAAGATAAATGAAAATTTGACAAATCTATAGATTACTTCCTTTTAAAATTTCTTTGAAATCCAAACAAACTAAATATTCCTTCCACTGAATGATATCTATGAGTATATAAACGAGCTACTATTAATGAAATTTTCAATCTTATTTATTATCCTGCCTTAAGAGACATATTTTACAAAGCTTATAATAAAATAAAAAACACATCTAATGCATATAGATCTTCCATTACATAGTTGACACTGTCCTACTCGACTTTTTGAAAAAATGACAAAACTTGCTGAAAAGTTTTTGATTTTATTTATTAAAGAAAATTGAACTAAAAAACTTCTTGAAAAATTATCCCATCCTTTATGGTTTCAATCTCTTTGATGCTATCTAGGTTTTGACTGGCATTCTTCCTGATTAACTACAGTTATTTGATGAGTTTTATCCCAAGCATTAAAAAATATAAATTACGAAATTTGAATTTATGCTGCTTGATGAAAATGACTAACTGCTTTAAAAACACCCCAAACAATAGAAAATTTAGCATATAAATATCAAATTTCTTGTTTTAACAAAATTAAATCAAGAAGCCGCCTATTGGCAAAAGTTGACAATAGTCTTATTCAAGATTGATTTAATTTATACTATCACATAATATTTTTTGACAATAAAGGGAATTATACGATAATCCAACAATGATTAAATCCTAATCAAAAACTAGCAAGAAGATATCATCGGCATTGTAATATTTGAGAAAAAATAATAAAAATTTTAGAATGAAAAAATCAATGATTAGAAAAAGAAGATTTTTTTATTGTTTCACAAATAAAATTACCAAAAGTTTTAAACCTAATTTCTGTAAAATCAGATACTATCAGAAAAGATTTAATCCAAATAATAAAATATATACAAACACACTATAAAATGCCTGACCATCATATAATTAAGCCTTCAGACTTTAATTTTAACAAGCTAATTAAAACTTTGTATATAATAAGATCAGAGCTAAAAACTTTTAAAGATTTAATCAATATCAGATGAATCTGACCAAAAGCTATTTTCAATCTTGTACAAACTGCTGAATTAATATATTGAGAGAAAGCTGACCGGTCTGACCCAGCAAGATTTTCTTTTACTCATTGATGAAAAGATTGAACTCCTTACAAGCCAAAACCAGAAGAATTCGATGAAACTATTGAAAACTTAAAAATTTTAATAGAAAAAGCTAAAAAAGAAAGTAATTTGAAGAAAATTTATTTTATAAATAAAAATAGTAGTAAAGAGATTAAACAAAAAAGGCTATTTTAAAAAACTGGAGGGATATTCCCTCCAAATTTAAAGAACGATGTCAATACCTACTTATCTCCACCTGCTCTCCTACTAATTTTTCTAAAATCTTTAATAATTCATCTACTTTTAAATCTACTACCAATTCACCTAACTTTTCTGACCCCAAACCTAATAATCCTTTTCTAGACTCATAAACTACCCATCTTTTTCCAAAGAACCAGTTACTCTCCTCTTGGATAAAACCTCTTCTACCACTTTTCGTCTTCCACTGAAATACAATCTTAGCCATTTTCCACCTCCTTTATTATTTTTGTATTTATAATATAATTATTAAATCTTATTTGTCAATATTAATTCACTTATTTTGAAAACTTTTACAAAAAGATAATCTATTATTTTCTTCAAATTAAAATAG
>CAYNHJ010000040.1:0-5876 GCA_964397125.1 uncultured Candidatus Peribacteria bacterium | reverse complement strand
TGAGCATTAAGTTCTCAAATTTTTCACTTTGAAAGATTCACTAATAAAATTTTTCCCTCATCCATAACTTGTCTGAATCTAAAAGCTGATTTAGTTTGTCAAATAATATTTCTAATTAATCTATTAGTAATAAATGATACAAATTTAGAAGTAAAATAAGGTATAATTTCTTGCTTTTCTCTTTCACCCATAGCATTATAAGTCCTTTCCCAAAAATTCCTTACAACAGGATTTTTTACTTTTTTAACTTTATACTCTCTAAAAACTTCATCTGTGAAAAGCCTAGGAACATCAATCAAAGTTGCTCCTTCTTCCATATCCTCCAACAAAGTCAAAGATCAATATTTGAAATATTCCTGAATACGTGGACCAAAAATTTCTGGTCAAAACATCTTTAAAAATATTTCTGTAGCATCATTTACAACTCTGTCAGCTTGATCAATACTATCAATTTCATATAGATTTAATCACATTGGACGTTCTTCATTTCAAGCATCAAAATATATAACATCTTTAGCTCTCCGAGATGGAATATATTGAAGAATATCTTCTACTAAATCTCCATGAGGATCAATAACACAAATTCCATCACCATTCCAAATATCTTGTCTAGCCAAAAAACTTATAAATGCAGATTTACCTCAACCTGATTTTCAGATTATATAATGGTGTCTTGTCCTATCTTTTCTTTTTATATATACTGGAGTAAATCTATTTCTATAAACATTTATTCATAAAAGAACTCAATCTTTAAATATCTGTAAAGCTGTTTTGCGTCATAATGATTTTCTAACTTTTATATACTTCTTTCAATCAAGATTTATAATCTTCTCCTTAGGTACTGGTTCATTGTACTGATCCACAGGCACAAGTTCTTCTTTGAAAAATTCATGTTCTGTTACAGCCCAATGTTTTGATCACTTAAATATTTTACTTAAATCTCATCATTTATATTCTTCAGCAATAATTCAAGTAATAGCATAATTTTCATTTTTTTCTTTCAACACCGGTAAATTATCTGGAGCTGGTAATACTTTATAATCCATCCATTTAATTATAGGACTACGATTATAAAGTCCATCTGGAAGATGCCAAAGAGATGCTAACTCATTAACAGTAAAAATATTTTTTTTGTAAAAAAATCAAATCAAATTAAAAATAGATGCGAATTTCCACAAAGGTTTTAAAATAAATCAAAGTAAATCTGCTAACCATTCAGGTTGATCTAATTCATTGTTATACTCATCTTTGTAAATTGTATAAGCGCTTACTACATTATCTATATTTTCTCAAGCCCTTCTTTTATCATCAGATGAAGAAATCAACAAAAGTCAAGAATAAAAAGCATGTTTTCCAGCTTCCTCTGCCATAATATTTAAAGCTTCTTCTTGAGCTTTAGTCATTCTAATAAAAGGATCTCACTGATTAGCCCCTGGATGAAATCTTTTTATAAGTTTTTCATCAGGTCAATGGATTAAAAAATCTAAAAACTTCCATGGCATTAAAATTTTTTTCCACCATTTTAATTTATCTATAACTGCTTGATCTTTTTTATACAATCATTCAGCAAAAATTTGAGCTTTTTTATTAAAACTATCCGGTGCAGGTTTAATAATTAACTGTACTGTAAAAGTATCTTCATTACTAATTTTTCCTATAGCATCAATTATATTATTTAAAGGATCATCTTCCAATTGTTTAAAAATTCTTATAGGATACATAGGATTTTTAACTGGTTGAAGAGGGATTATATCACTATATTTTTTCTCAAAAAAATTTGGTCTTTGAATAGTTTCAATACTAGCATCTGGATATTGAGCAGAAATAGCTCACTCTACAATTTTCCTATATTCTGGATATGTTCATATTATAAAACTTAAAAGTCAATTTTTATAATGTAAAGCAAAAGTTAGTTTAGGTTTATCAAATAAAAAACTCATAATATTATCTTTTACAGAAAGCTCTCACAGCTTATGAAGATTTCTATATACCTGAGCCATACGAGCAATTTTTTCTTTCATATCTTTTGCAATTTCTTTTTCTTTTTCTCTATCCATTTTAGTATCTCATCTAGGAAGAGTTACTTTTAGCCATATATATCTTTTAGCATTAAAAACATCATATATAAAAGCAAAAAAATATTTAATTAATTTCCAAAAAAGTATTATAAAAATCACTAATAAAATAAATATTCCTGCTATTTTTCCCCAATATAATACTGGAGAAAAAAAACTTGTAAAAGAAAAATCATCATTTTGTTTTTGCTCAGTATGAATTTTTTGATCTTGTTTTTTATCTGGATATTCTATTTCGTAGTACTTATTGTTATTTGTTTGTGAATTGACAGCAGCTCAATGGTAATTATTTTTCTTAACTAGTAATCTATTAACGTAATTTTTAAACTCATCTACTCAGAGTTCTGTTTTCATAATATTATAACATTCAATTTTATTTTTTCCCCAAGCATCTTTTAGAAATTGAAAAATATTTTTATAATGACTATTAGTCTGTCTAGCAAATTCTTCTAAACTCTTTTTACATTCAATAAAATTCATATTTCGGCAATTTTTAAAAAATTTAAATTTATACAATTATAAACTACTTCTTTTTTTTGTCAAATTTTCAAAAAATTTTTTTACTTACTCTTGATTTTTAATTTAACAAAATTATTTAAACAAATAACACATTATATTGAGTTAATTATTTTTATTCAACACTATATAGAGTACATTTTCCATTATATACGATATTTTACATTTTTGTTTAAAAACAATGCTTACCTTCTATTGACTAGACTTTACTACAAAAGATCATCCTTGATTATATTCTCTCGTACTTTACACATCTGGATGCAATTTTAAATGCTATGGATGTCATAATAGAACATTAGCGGGTTGGAATTATAAAAATAATTACAAAGATTTGTCGGAAGATTTTTTCAGAAGATTGACAGAAGATAACATTATTTATGTTAATCCGGAAGAATATCATCAAAAATTATCAGAAGAAGAAGTAAAAATGGCTGTTCAAAATGATTTTTTAGATATGGTTATCTTATGTTGATGAGAAGTTTTAATAAATAAACTAGATGATATTATAGAAAGTATTAGCCGAATCAAAAAACTTAATCCAAATATTTTGGTAAGAATTGACACTAACTGATCCTTTCCAGAAAAAGTAAAATATCTCAAAGAAAATAAACTTGTTGACTGATTTGCTATAGATATCAAATGACCTTATTGGAACAAAAAATGGCGACCACAAATATCAAAAATTATTTGATTACCAGAAAATATTGCATCAAATATATTTCCTAAAATAATCGAAAGCATCCACACAGCAGATGATATGCCATATACTTTATTTAGAACAGTCCACTATCCTGTCATTAAAAATCAACAATATTTTGAAGAAATAAAAAACTATGTAAAAAAGAACCTAAAAAGTCCTCACTCAATTAATCCATTTATACAAGTTTAGTTTTTAGATACTAACCAAAACAAAGATGACAAAAAACAAATATTTTGATCTAATCTATGGATATATTAATCAAGATGACTTTTCAAGAAACAATGCAAATTTAGTTTATTCATTGCCAACATTAAATAGTATTCTATCTTGAGCTATTGCAAAAGACTTTTGGTTTGATGAAGTTTATAAAGATTACAACTGACTGTCAGCAAGGAACCTTTATGAAGAATGATGGATTTACTTTCATAATATGTCTATTCTAGGACCATATTGTGCAGGTTTTTCGGCAAGAGACATTGCTATGAAATGATTAAATTCCACAGCATCTAACAATATTGCAACAAGACCTCCTAAATATTACAGGTCACTACTTGATCAATGTGCAAATTTTATTGCTGTAATATCTCAAGAAATACATTGAGCTTGTGCTATAAATGATTTGACCGCAATTATAGCAAGTTATATCTGGTATGATGAAGAAATAAGATGAAAAAAATTAGACTATCATGATCTAGTAAATGCCTATGAAAGTTTTATATATGCTGTAAATACTCCTTTTAGAGCCTGAAATAGTCCATTTACAAATATTACAATGAATTTTGAATGGGATCCTCATCTAAAGGATGAATATGTAGTTCATTGATGAGAAATTATCAATAAAAAATATTCCCAAATACCTCAAAAATATTTAGACATTTCAAACAAAGCATTCATTGATGCTATGAAAATGTGAGATGCTCAATGAAAACCTTTCACATTCCCTTTAATAACAGTTAATATCTACGACGACTTTGATTGGAACAATCCAATTTTCAAATATCTTCTAGAAAATATGGATAAATGGTGAGGTTGTTATTTTGAAAATTATCAAACACAACCTTTCCAAAATCCCAAATGGAGAGAGATAAATCCTTACATTGAACCAAGAGATGCTTCCTCTCAAAGAAGTTTTTGTTGTAGATTTAGAGTTGATTTTGAAGATATCCTAAAAGCTGCTGGTGGTAGTAGCTTTAGATCAAACGCTTGAGTTTGATGAGTTTGAGTATTTAACATAAACCTAAACAGAATAGCTTATATTTCAGTTGATAAAAATTGAAATTGGAACAAAGAAAAATTTTTCAAATATTTAGATTTAATGCTTGAAGCTGCTCAACATTTTGCACAAAAAAGAAGAAAATTTATAGAAGAACATAAAGAACTTTATCCGTATTTTTTCTATTATAACAGATCATTAGATACTTTCTTTAATGTAATTTCTGTTGTTTGATGATATGAAGCATTGGTTAATCTATGATATGAAAAATGATTAAACGACCCTGAAGGAAGAAAAATAGCTCACGAAATAGCAAAATTTATTGTAGAAAAAATAAATTATTTTATGCAAAGAGACAAAGTTCCAGTATCGTTAGAATATGCTCCTTCAGAAAACGGAGCACCAACTCTGGCTAAAAAAGACATAATGTTTGTAAATAAACTCAGGAAATGAGAAAAATCTATTGTTTTCCCTGAAGAAAATTTCGAATGGCATGGAGATATTTTTGTTCAATGACAATATCCAGATGTATTTTTGACTTCTTGATTCCAACCTCCTTATCAAGAAAAAAATATTTGAGCACAAATCCAGATATCAGCAGAATTTCAATCTTATGCAACAGGAGGTAGTGTTCAACATTTTTTCTTGGGAGAAAAAATTCCTCTTGAAGCTAAGATAAAATTAATCAAAGCAACTTTTTCTAAACCTGTCTCTTATATGACATTAACTCCAACTATTACAACTTGTCAAGATTGTTGACAGCAAATGGTTTGAGAACACCTAATTTGTCCTCATTGTTGATCAGCAAATGTTATGGTAGCTTCAAGAGTTATTGGGTATCTAAGACCTATTGCAGGTAAAAATTTAAAAAAAAACAAATGAAGATTAGATTGAGATGAAAATTATTGGCAAGATTCAAGAAGAGCTGATTGGGCTACAAGAAAACAAACTATTATGGAAGATATTAATAGTTTAATGATGGATTAAAAATTCCTTCACTTTCTCTTGACATTAAAAATGAAAAAATTAGTATAATGACACCAAAAAAACTAAAAGGAGGGATAGGTGATGAGGGTTTTAAAAGATGTAGCTGCAACAGGCTATCCGAATCACACAGCACAATTAATTTATGAAGTCCTTAAAAAAGGTCACAAAACAATTAAAACTCAAGACGGAACACGATTGGAAGGTTACAAATCTGGAGAAAACATTATTATTAATCTTTCTAATCCAAAACAAAATATTGAAGAAACCTTTCTTTACAAACCCTAAAGTACAAATTAAGTCCCCTGTATACAGGGGGCTTTTAATTTTTTCTACTCAATTTCCTCTACTTCCTCAACTCTTTTAACAAACTTATAAATACCAACTA
>CAYNHJ010000039.1:3982-5920 GCA_964397125.1 uncultured Candidatus Peribacteria bacterium | reverse complement strand
CCAAAAATTCATATATTTTATATCAATTATCAAATATATATTTAACTAAAATTTCTAACCATTTTTTAAAAACATTTTTATTATTTATCTTTACATCCATTAAAAATACAGGCAAAACACTTCCTTTCTCATCAATATATTCTCATACCTTTTTACACAATTTTTTTCTTTTCTCTTTCTTTTCTATCATAATTTTAATCCATTAATAAACCTAAAATAATACTAACCAAATAAACTACCATACTATCTCAAAAAATATGCAAAAACATTCATTCTATCATTAATCACATTAATCAATAAAAAATCATCAATCTAATACGTCACAATAAAGCCTTCCTCTTAGAATCTTGAATTAATTTTAATACTATTAAAAACCAAAACAAAATAAATAAAAATAATCAGATAATACCTGTATCTATAGCTATTTGTAAATAAGTATTTTCTGGCACATTTTTCTTAATATTATATAAATTTTTAGATTTAGTTGTATAATAAGCAGAAGGTCAACTAGTTCATAAACCATATCATAAAGGTTTATCAACAACCTTCTCAATTCAAAGTTGCATTAAAATAAAATGATCATTAGTTGATAATGGCCTAGCTTTATTTAAAAAATATATTCATACAACAAAAAAAATAATTATAAAAATTGCTAAAACAAAGTGTTTTAAAAGCTTTTTATAAAAAACAAATAATACTTCCACAAAAAATCACAAAATAAAACCTCTAGATAAAGTTAGTAATCCTTCAAACAATCATAATAAATAAAGTTTATCAAAAAATCTTTTTAAAAAATTATTGCTATTATCTTTTAATTTTAAAAGTTTTTTTAAAGTATTTAACTTATTTCACACATACCAAATAAATGGTAATATAAAAACTAAAAAAAATCAAAATTCATTTGGTCATCCAAATAGTCAAGACAATCTAGGAACACCTCAAGGTCAACTAGTATAATAAACCGGTGGAGCAGCACTAGGTATAAAATCTCTTAAAGATCCATATCAAATAAAATAAAAAGCTTTAGGAAAAACTATCTTTAACAAACCAATTATTAAATTTAAAATAAGAAAATAAAATAAAAAATTATAAATTACATAAACTAATCTTATTCTTTCTATTTCTTCTTTTAAAAGAAAACCAACAAAAATTGCCGACAGTAAAACAAACAATGGTAAAATATCATATTTAAAACCTATTATAATCTGATAGAGAGTAAATCAGTTTAAAACAGATACAATTATAGACCATAAAGTAAATAACAATAATACTACAATTAACACTAAATATTTTTTTAAAAACTCTAAAAACTTTTTAAAATTTCTTAAAACTATAACTAAAATAAAACCAAACCAAATAATTTCTTTAAATATTGAAACAATTACTTTAGGAAATCATAACTTCCAAATAAATAAAGTGTTAATAATATGATAAAAAGCAATAAACCATAAAAAATACAAAATAAATTTTAACATTATAAATTTTTAAAAATTAAAACTATCAAAAAAATAATATTTTCATAATAATTTTCAATTGAAAAGAGAGATTGTATTTATAAGATAGGAAATAATTACAATATTATAATTTATAACGTTTTCATTGTTAACTTTTCTTCAAAATTTTTATTTCATCA
Organism: uncultured Candidatus Peribacteria bacterium; assembly: GCA_964397125.1. Classification (GTDB taxonomy): domain Bacteria; phylum Patescibacteriota; class Gracilibacteria; order Absconditabacterales; family Absconditicoccaceae; genus JAMOTU01. The sequence continues at coordinate 4,287 of CAYNHJ010000039.1, read as the reverse complement.
TTTCATATTTATTTTTATTTTCTTTAAATAATGAATTTAGTAATAAAAGACGCTTTTTGGCAAATTTTAGGAAGAATTTTTAGTGCTATCGCTGGTTTTTTTGTAATTAAATTAATAACGCCTTATCTATGACCTTTGAGATATTGAGATTATTCAACTATCCTAAAATATTTTGCTATATGGTCAGCTTTTGCTGATTTTTGACTATATGTTATAGCTCTAAGAGAATTAGGAAAAATTAAAAACAAAGGTTTTCAGAAAATAAACTCAAAAGATTATCAGAAGACAACCTCTGACCATCTTCT
>CAYNHJ010000039.1:0-3882 GCA_964397125.1 uncultured Candidatus Peribacteria bacterium | reverse complement strand
AAATTTGTATGAACTCGTTTTTTTTTAATTTTTGTAGTATATACTACTGCATTAATTGTTGCTTATCTTCTACCTGCTTATACCTCCAATCCATTTTTAATCTATGGTTTACCACTAGGAATGCTATTTTCTGCTACTTTTATGGCTGCTTGAATTATCCAAATACCTCTTCAACTTTTTTGGAAAATGGAACAATTAACTAAAGCATTGATACTTAGTAGAATTATTCAAATTATAGTATTAACTTTAACAATTTTTGTTTTCTTTAAAAGTGTAAATTTTGAAAATCCTAGTAAAATATCAATCTTAGCGTTTGAAATGGTACTGATGTCTGTACTTTTAAGTTGATTTACACAATTTTTGTATGTATGGTGGAGTTGAAAAAAATTTTTACCTTTAAAACCTATATTAGACCCGGCATTTATTAAAAACATTTTAAAAATTAATCGAAAATACTGACTAGCTTACTATCTTAGTAGTTTTCATACTTTAATTGTTTTAATCCTACTTTCAATTTTTTATCCTACTTCTAAATGATTTTCTTATGTGGGAATATGGGCTTTAGCATTAGCTTTAGTTGAAATCTTATTAATCATACCATCAGCTCTAGGAAATAGTCTTATTCACAAAATAGCAAATTTAAACTCTGAAGAAAAAAAGAAGAAATTTGGAAACTTAATGCTTTTAGTAATTTGGATTGGAGGAATAGTTTTAACTAATTTCTTTATATTTTCACAAAATTTAATTTATTTTATCTCTTGAGAAAAATTTTTAACTAAACATTCAACATATATATGAGCAGATTTTATTTTACCATTTTTAGGAATTGTATTAATATTAAGTTTCATTAAACAAGTTTTTAATTATATCTTTGTTTCAGAAAATCTACAAAATAAACTACTTTATATTAACTTATTTTGAGTAAGTGTAGGACTCTTAGTTTGATTACCTTTAATTTTAAAATTCAATCTAATTTGATGAATAATCACTCAAATTCTATTAGAAATACTATTTGTCAGCTGAGCTATTTGGATAGCCTATAAATACTGAGTAACTCCACAACTTAAATATAGACAACTTGTCTATGTTGTGTCTATATTGTCTATATTATGACTAATTTGAAAATATGTTATAAAATTAAACTATAATGAGGTAATGAAATTTATTATTTTCTGAATATTGTTAAATATTTTAATATTTTTAGTTAGTTATAAATCAATTAAACAGATAGCAAAAAATTTATAACGAATTTTAACTTTAATATTTTAAAGGATATTTTTGACAAATTTGTCTAATTTGTCTACCTAAATTGTCTAAAGCTTGTCTATTTTTATAATTTTTTAAAGCTTCGTCAATAATTTCAGCTATTTGTACAATATCATCTTCTTTTAATCACCTAGTTGTTACTGCTGGTGTTCAAATTCTAATACCAGATGGTCTAAGAGGTGGTCTACTATCATAAGGTATGGCATTTTTATTTATAGAAATTCATATTTTTTCAAGTGTCTCTTCAGCAATTTTTCAATCTAAATTTAATTCTGGAAAACTATTAGCTACATCAACTAAAACTATATGATTATCAGTTCATCAAGTAAATACTTTTCGTCATCTTTTTATAAGCTCCTGTGCTAAAACTTTTGCATTTTTTACAACTTGTTGAGTGTAGTTTTGCCAATCTTTTTTATTATTTTTTAAAATCTCTCAAAAAGCGACAGCTTTTGCTACAATTATATGCTCATGTGGTCATCATTGTACACCAGGAAAAACTCAACGATTAATTTGTCTTTCAAATTCTTTCCTACAATAAATTAAAGCTCATCTAGGTCATCTTAAAGTTTTGTGAGTAGTAGTAGTTACAATATCAAAATATTTCCATAAATCATTTGATAAAACTCAACCAGCAATTAATCAAGCAATATGAGCAATATCAGCCATCAAAATTGGTCTATATCAATATTTTCTTTCAACTTCTTTTGCTATTTCATAATATCTTTTGTAATTTAAGTCTCTTGGATAAGCACTATATCATGCTATAATTAATTTAGGTTTGTATTTTAAAGCTTTTTCTAATATCTCATCGTAATCTATCAAAAAATTATCTTTTCTTACTCAATAAGTAACAATATTAAAACAAATTCAAGAAGCATTTAATTTATGTCAATGGCTAAGATGTCATCAAGCACTAAGATCCATTCACAAAATAGTATCTCAAGGCTGAAGCAGTCAAATATACACTGCCAAATTTGCAGGGGATCAACTAAGAGGCTGAACATTTACTCACCATCAAATTTTATGTGTAATTTCATCATATATTGAAACTAACTTTCAAACTGTTATTTTTTCATCTAAAATTAATTCTTCCAACTCTAAAATCTTTTCATAATCTATTAAATCAAAAATTGCTAAAGCTCTAAATTGAGTTAAAATTTCTAATCTATCAACATATTCTTGACCTCAATAATATCTTTTTCAAGGATATCATTCTGAATATTTGTTTGTAAAAACATTAGAATAAGCTTGTAAAACTTGTTTGGAAACATAATTTTCAGAGGCAATCATCTCAAGTCAATCTTGTTGTCTTTGTAATTCTTTGTTAACAAGTGTAGAAACTATTTTATCCATTTTTATAATAATTTAAAAACTAAATTTCTTGAAAAATAACTATCTAAAACTAAAAAACAACAAAAAACTATACTATTTCTTTTAAAATAAATTAAATTTTAAAGCTTGATTTTTAAAAAAATTTTTATAAAAAACAAGCGAAATTTTATAAAATAAACAATAAAAAATGAAAATTTTTAAAAGAGAAAAATATCTAAACAAAATAAGTAATTATCTAAAAGACAAAGAAAAAATTCTGTTCATTATCTGACCAAGACAAGTTTGAAAAACTACTTTATTAAATTCATTAGTTGAATTTAAAATAATTGATAAAGAAAAAACTTTATTCTTATATGGAGATGAACTTTCTTCAAAAGGAATAGATAGCTATGATAGTTTTATAAACTATTTAAAAATATTTAAAAACTTTTCAAAAATAGAATATTTAATAATCGATGAAATTCATTTCATACCCAATATTAGTTTAATTTTAAAAATATTAATTGATAAAGTTAGAAAAGGTGATTTTAATTTTAAAATAATAGTTTCTGGAAGTTGAAGTTTAAATGTTTTCAAATGAATATGAGATAGCTTAGTAGGTAGGAAACAAATAATAAAAGTTTATCCTTTTTCTTTTGAAGAATTTTTGTCTACAAAAAATATCAAACTACAAGTTGTCAATGATGAAACTATTATAAATGAATATCTAAATTATTTTCAAGAGTATATTATTTGGTGATGATATCCAAAAGTAGTTTTATCTACCACTATAGAAGAAAAATTTGAAAATTTAAGAACAATTTACAACGACTATCTTCTAAAAGATTTATCTTTATTTTTACTAAAATGAGACATCTTAAATATCAAAAAACTACTAAAATTAATAGCAGAAAAAATATGAACTCAAATAAATATTTCTAAAATTTGTGAAGAAGCAGGACTTTCAAGATATATTGTTGAAAAATATTTATTTGCTTTGGAAAACTTTTTCATTTTTGAAAGTATATCTCCCTGGACTTGAAAAAAATACAAAAATGAAATCAAAAAAAAAGAAAAAATATATTTTGTTGATATAGGAATTTTAAGATATATTTTATGAATACCTGAATGGATAGGAGATTTTAAATGAAAAATATTAGAAAACTTTGTCTATCTACAACTAAATTATATAAAAGAAATTTATGAAAATATTTATTTTTGGGCAACAAGTGACGGAGGAGAAATTGATTTCATTTTACAATCAGAAATTGATTTTAAAATTATTCCAATCGAAGTTAAAAA
>CAYNHJ010000038.1:2056-6218 GCA_964397125.1 uncultured Candidatus Peribacteria bacterium | reverse complement strand
AAAACATTTGTAGCCTTTCCTCATTCAACTACATTTAAATTTACACTACTTCACCAATGTGTCTCAGTTAAATATAATCTTCTATTATTTTGAACATATAACCTTAAAGCTTGGTAAAATTTAAACATGTTGTCTATAGCATTTTCTCAAAGCCAAGGTCTACTACTATGTGCACTATGTCAATTAAACTTTATTTCTAATTGTACTATTCATTTTTCGGCATGGACTATTTCTTTCAAAGATCAACCATCAGGAATCAACACTACATTTCCTCAATATCCTAATTCTACTAACTTTCATACTCAATCAAATCATCCTACTTCTTCATCCGTTGTCAAAATTAAGCAAACCTTTTTATTCTTAAATCAAGATTTTAGTAATTTTTTCATTAATACTATCATTATAGCATCACCCGATTTCATATCTCAAGCTCATCTACCAAATAATTTTCAATCTTTAATAAATGGTTCAAATTGATTCTCTTCTGAAGGAGGAACAACATCTAAATGTCAATTTAAAACTATATCAGCATATTTTCCTTCAAAATTAGAAATTATAATAGAGGGTTTGTCATTAAAAACAAATTTTTTTACATTAACATTCGGAATATCATCAAAAATTTTTTCTACCAAATTAACAATTTCATGAAGTTTTCCTATATCAGAAGAAACTGAAGGAATTTTTATTAAATCACTTGTCAATTCAACAATCTCTTTAATTATATCTTTCATTTATTATTTATTTAATAGCATCTAAAATTTCTACTAATCCAATGTCAGTAATTCTCATATAATGAACTCTAGTATCATGTCCTGACATTCTACATCAATCTATTCTAAAAAGTCTTACTATTTCTCAAATCTCTTTTCTATACAATCTTGCTTGATAAGAAGTCATTATAACTTCTTTAGCTAATACCATAGTTCAGTCTACTATATGTCAAACTGCAAATCATCAAGCAGCTTCAGCACTCAGTTCTTCATGTCCACTTCTTTTTTGAGATACAAATAAAGCAGTTTGATACCATTTTTTCATAAAATTAAAAAGTCTTCTTACTATAGCTCTTGCCATCATTTCTTTATTTTCATAAAGTCAAGTTATAGAATCTATAACAGTATATCCTATTTTATAAGTTTTTATAGCGTATGCTAAAGTAGCTAAAAGATCAGGTATTTCTCTTAATTTAGTATGAGAAGCAGCATCTATTAATATAATATTGTCTTCTAAATCTTCAAATTTATATCACATAGCAGCGGCTCTTTGTCTAAGTCATCAGACAACAAAAACAGCTGGAGATTCTACAGTAATAAATGCAACTTTTTCTCCTCTTGCTGCTTGTGCAATAGCAAATTGTTCAACCATTAAAGATTTTCAAGTATCAGGTGCTCAGGTAATGTTAAAGACTGAATATTTAGGTATACCTCCTAAAGATTTTTTTGTAACTTTTCAAGTTTCATCAATTTCTACAGTAAAAAACAAATCATCCAATCATTTTATTCAAGTAGGTACTCCTTCAATTTTAGGTGCTTTTTTAATAGCTTCAGATCAAATTAAAATTCATTCTTTTATAACTTCTGGTTTATGTGTTTCTTCTTGAAAGTTTTGGTTATAATTTCTTCAGTCCATGAATGTATTATTACAAAATAAATTGCTTCTAAATAATAAAATTTTCTTAACTATTTACAATACTTTCTAATAAAATCTAAAATATTATACCACTTTATTCATTCATAAATTCATATATCTAACTGATCTGCACTTATAACTATTTTTTCCCAATTATCTTTTATCTTCAACAAATTTCAAAATTCTCTTTCAAAAACTTGTTCAGAATTTAACAAATAAGCTACCTGAATATACTTTATTTCATTATTTTTTTGAACAACAAAATCTATTTCTTTATCATAGTATTTTCATATTTTTACATCATATCAACTTGAAACTAAATGTAAATAAACTATATTTTCTAAAATTTTTCATAAATTTTTAAAATTATACCCTACTAATGCATTTCTCAAACCAATATCTGTAGAGTAATATTTACTATTCCCTTCTAAAATTTTCTTACCTTTTAAATCAAATCTTTCAACTCTTTGAAACAAAAATGCTTCTATACTATAGTCTAGATAATTTCAAATTGTCTCAGGTCAAACTTTATAACCTAAATATTTCAAATAGTTAACTATATTGTATATCGAAGTTTCTTCTCAAATATGATAAAATAAATATTGATGTAACAATTTCAAAAGTTTAACATTTCTAATATTATGATATTCTTGAATATCTTTCACAAATATAGTATTATACAATCCCTTCAAATATTCATATTTAGATTCTAAAGTATTAATATTCTTTAATTCAGGTAATCCTCATATCTTCATATACAAATTAAAACTTTCGTTGTTATAATCTAATCAATAAAATTCACAAAATTCATTAAAATCCAAAGGATAAACAGTCTTTTCTATATATCTTCATCTTAACATAGTACCTATATCTTTTGACAAAAATTTAGAATTAGAACCTGAAAGTACAATCTTAGATTTAGGATACTCAGCCCATATTCCTAAAACAAACTTCTCCCAATTTTCTATTTCTTGCACCTCATCCAAAGCAATAAAAAAATAATCACCTACTCCATTTTCTTTCTTCCATTTAAAAAATTCTCTCTTTAGATCGTCATATGTTTTTATATAATCAAAAGAAATAAATTCTTTATTAATATAAAAAATTTCATTCTTTTTAAATATCCCTTTATCCAACAAGAATTTAATCAACTGATATATCATATAAGATTTACCTACTCTTCTTTGTCATAAAAAAATCAAAATTAAATGAGAATCTAAAAAATTTTTTATTTGAGAAAAATACTTTTTCCTTAAAAAAATTTTATCGTTTATTTTATCTTTTATTATTCTGTACATAGTATAATTTTTTAAAAAAATCAAATTTATACTATATATAGTATAATTTTTAAAAATCTACTTTCAATACATTTTCTATTTAAAACGAAAAATAAATTATTAAAATATTTATTCAATTTAAATCAATAACTTTAAAACACAAACAACAATGGATTCTATTATTAAACAATATTTAAAACAACAACTTAATACTCAACAATTTGAAGCAGCTACATATACTGAATGACACAGCCTCATATTAGCTTGAGCTTGAAGTTGAAAAACAAGAACATTAACTTATAAAATAGCATATTTAATTTTATGAAAAAATATAGATCCAGCTAATATATTAGCGGTAACTTTCACTAACAAAGCAGCAAATGAAATGAAAGAAAGAATAATAAAAATAGCAGAAGACATTAACAGTAAATTTGTATCTAAATGTGATAATATATCCAGTGATTTAAAAGAAAATGAAGACTTTGATACTTTAATACAACAATCTTTATGAGCTAAAAAAGTAAATACACTTATTAGTTTTAAAATTTCTCCTGAAAAAATATCAAAACATTTACGAATATGAACATTTCATAGTATTTTTTTAAGAATCTTGAAACAAGATATAAATAGGCTTGAAAAATGATATAATTCCAATTTTACGATTTATGACTCAGAAGATTCTTCAAAACTTATAAAAGAAATAATTAAATCCTCAAAAATTGCAGATAAAATTGAACCTAAAACTGCTAAATCTATAATATCTCAATGGAAAAATCGTTGATTAACTCCTCAAGCTGCAGCTTATGAAGTATCAAATGAAATAGAAGAAATTATTTTAGATGTTTATCAAAAGTACCAAAAACAACTAGAAAAAGCAAACGCTTTGGATTTTGATGATTTGTTGCTATTACCTTTTGTTCTTTTTAAAAAAGAACCTGAAATTTTAGAAAAACGACATAAAAAATTTAAACACATATTAGTAGATGAAGCTCAAGATACGAACTGGATTCAATTTGAATTGATAAAAATGCTTTCATATTGAAAAAATTATTTTAAACTATCTTCTGTTAATCCTCTGAACAAATCTTCTCATAATTCCTTGTATTTATCTTCTGATAATCTTCCGAATTCATCTTCCGACAATTTCTTGTATTTATCTTCTGATAATCTTCCGAACAAATCTTCCGACAATTCCTTGTCTTCATCTTTAGTTACATTTATATGAGATGATTTTCAATCAATATACTGATGGCGTGGAG
>CAYNHJ010000038.1:0-1956 GCA_964397125.1 uncultured Candidatus Peribacteria bacterium | reverse complement strand
TCTTTAGTTACATTTATATGAGATGATTTTCAATCAATATACTGATGGCGTGGAGCTGTTATGGAGAACTTTTTAAATGTATCTAACCGATGGCCTAATATTAAAATATTCAAATTAGAAATAAACTATCGTAGTCGTCCTCATATTGTAGAAGCTTGAAATGCGATAATATCAAAAAATGAAAAACAATATAAAAAACAAATTAAAGCTCATAGACAGTGACAAGATTATATTAGACTTTTGATTTGGGACAGTGATATTGACGAGGCGGATTGAATAATAAATCTAATAAAAAAGTTAAAAGAAAATAAAAATCTTAAATGGTCAGATTTTGCTATTTTATATAGAACAAATGCTCAATCTCAACCTTTTGAACAAATTCTAATCGCAGAATGAATTCCTTATAAAATTTGGTGAGGTTTCAAATTTTTTGAAAGAAAAGAAATTAAAGATATTTTGGCATACTTAAAATATATTCTAAATCCAAAAGATACTATATCTCTTAAAAGAATAATAAATACTCCTTCAAGAAAAATTTGAGATACTACTATTAGAAAGTTAGAAGAATATTGATTGACCCACTGATTAGATCTTAATGACATAATACAAAATATTGACTGAGTTCCAGTTAAAATTTCAACTACTACAAAACTAAACATAAAGCAATTCAACACTTTAATAAAATTTTTACAATCTCAACTTAAAAATCAAACTCCTGCAGAATTTATAAAAAATTTGATACAAACAATAAAATATAAAGAACGACTTAAACAAACAGAGTGAGAAGAAAAAGCTCAAGAAAGGTTAGAAAATATAGGTCAACTTATTAATTTAGCGTCTAACTTTACAGAAAAGGGAAGTGAATGATTAAGAAAATTTATTGATGAAGTTACTTTAATGTCTGAATTAGAACAACAAGGGAATGAATGAGGAGATTTTGTAAAACTTATGACAATACATGCAAGTAAATGATTAGAATTTCCAATAGTATTTATCGTATGATTAGAAGAAAATGTTTTTCCACTTTCTAGAGCTAAATTGGATCCTGATGAACTAGAAGAAGAAAGAAGACTAATGTATGTAGCTATCACAAGAGCTAAAGATCATTTGTTTTTATCTTATGCAAAATCTAGACAAAAATGGTGAAATATCCAATATAATAAGCCTTCGAGGTTTTTAGAAGAATTGCCTGAAAGCTTGCTTAAAATTTATGATTCTAGTTGATCTTCTTGAAAAAAATCTTCTAAAATTCAAAATATAGAAGAATGAGATATAGTAAAACATAAAATATTTTGAAAATGAAAAGTTTTAGAGGTATGGAATGATATTGCTATTGTAAAATTTTTCAATCCAGCATTTTGAACAAGAAAAATAGATATAAATTTTTTAGAAAAAATTTAAAACTAAATTTAAAATTTAAAAATGGACATTTTTGAATTTGAACTTCGTCGGCTAGCATACAACTGACTTTCTAAAAGATTCAATTTAAATCGAGATGAACAAACTATTATAAATTTAGTTAAAAGAACTGATAAATGAAAACTTTCTAAAAAACTTCAAGAAACATCTCCAGACGAACTAAAAAAACTGACAGAAGAAACTTACTCTAGCTTCAAAAAGCAGTTTATAGAGAAACATAAAGATACTATTATCAAAGAAACAAAAAATCATAAATTTTCTTTATCAGATTATATAATACGCTTAGAATATGAACTCAAAGTTATAAAAGAAATGTGATATAACACTTATTTTCTTATTGTTCAAGATTATATAAATTGGGCTAAAAAAAATAAAATTGCTGTATGACCTTGAAGATGATCAGCTGCTTGAAGTTTATTAGCTTATCTTATATGAATTACAGACATAGATCCTTTAGAGTATGATTTACTTTTTGAAAGATTTTTGAATCCAGCTAGAGTTTCAATGCCTGATATTGATACAGATTTTGAAGATATT
>CAYNHJ010000037.1:4134-6300 GCA_964397125.1 uncultured Candidatus Peribacteria bacterium | reverse complement strand
CAAATATTTCTTAATAATTGTTAAAATTTATTTTATAATTTTTCTATATGACTGAAAAATTTCCCAATTTAGAAGAGTTACTTTTAAAAATATATAATCTTGCCAAACAAAATCAGATAGATGAAGACATTTTGAAACAACTAAAAAGAGAATATGCTTGAAAATATAAACTTTCTCAGCTTCCAACAAATATTCAGCTATTAAAATTATACAATCAATTAGTCTCTAGGTGAAAATTGAAAAAGAATGAAAGTTTAGAATCTTTACTTCGTAAAAGGAAAATTCGTTCACTTTCTGGAATTGTTCCAGTCCAAGTTTTGATGAAACCTTGGCCTTGTCCTGGACAATGTATTTTCTGTCCTAATGATTCTAGTATGCCAAAAAGTTATATAAGCACTGAACCTGGTGCTATGAGGGCACTTCTTAACCAATTTGATCCTATAAAACAAGTTTACAATAGATTGCTTTCTTTAACATTAACTTGACATCCAACCGACAAAATTGAAATGATAGTTTTATGATGAACTTTTGATGCTTATCCTATAGATTATAAAGTTGGATTTATAAAATGACTTTACGATGCTTGCAACACTTTTGATGAATTTCTAAAGAAAGTTAAAGTTGATGAAACTAATCCGAAGGCTGCAAGATTTACTATTGCAGACGATTTGTGAATAAAATATTCTAAATCTTTGGAAGAAGCCCAAAAAATTAATGAAACTGCTAATCATAGAATTGTTTGACTTACAATTGAGACAAGGCCAGAGTATGTAACTGATGAAAATTGTAGATTTTGGAGGAAGTTATGAGTAACAAGAATAGAAATGTGAGTCCAGTCTCTCTATGATGATGTTTTAAAAGCTAACAAACGTGGTAATACTGTAAAACAAATAGCACAAGCTTTTCATAAACTTAGACAATATTGATTCAAAATTTCTGCTCATTTTATGCCTGGACTTTATAAATCTAGTATAGAAAAAGATATATGAACTATGAAAATAGCCTATTCTAATAAATATTTTAAACCCGATGAGATAAAATTTTATCCAACTGCTGTGTTGCCAAATACCGAACTTTTTCAGTTATATAAAAAATGAGAATATAAACCTTTAACTGAAGAGAAATTAAAGTTTATTATAAATGAAGTAAAAGATAAAATTATACCACCATATACAAGAATTAAAAGATTAGTAAGAGATATACCTTCAACTGAAATTGTTGCTTGAGCTGATATTACTAATTTAAGACAATTAGTGTTGGAAGAAAGATTTAAAGAATTTAAAAAAAATGAAAATAAAAGAAAAAGTTTTTATAAAAGATTGTGGGAAGATTTATTTGGAGTAGAGAATGTGAAAAAAGATAACAGAAGATATTTTAAGATAACAGAGGATAAAATAACAGAATGTAATTGAGGATATCAGATAATGAGACAGGATATTAAATGATGAGAAATAATGGCAGATGATAATAAAAATTTATCTTTTAATAATTCTCAGACTTTCTCAGAAAATAATTTCTCAGACTTTCCAAATATAATAACAGACAATTTTAGAAAATTTTTATTTAGCCAACTAAAGGAAGATAAGATTTTAACTTATTTGTTTTTATTTGATTTGACTGATGAAGAATATAAAAAGTTTCTGAATTTGCTCAAAATGGGTGACATTTATAAATTTAACAGAAACTTTGTATGTTTATGTACAAGATGTAGAGAAATAAGAAATAAGGGGAAAGGTAATAAAAGATGACTAAAAATAACAGAAGATAAAATGTTTTCTAATAATTTTTACGATAAATCTTTGTTGGTTATTAGAAAGTATCTTTCTAGTGTTGGTGAAGAATATTTTATTTCATTTGAAGATATTTTGGGATATCTTTATTGATTTACTAGATTACTTTTACCTACTGAAGAGAATTTTATTGATCTAGAGGGATTATGAAAAAAAACAGCAATTATTAGGGAATTACATGTTTATTGACAGCAAGCAAAAATTTGAGATAAATGACCAGTACAGCATAAAGGATTTGGTAGTAAGCTTATGAAAGTAGTAGAATTAATTTCTAAAGAAAAGTGATATAAAAGGCTTTCTGTTATTAGTTGAATTTGAGTAAGAAAATATTATGAAAAGTTATGATATAAACTTGAATGAACTTATATGGTGAAAA
>CAYNHJ010000037.1:0-4034 GCA_964397125.1 uncultured Candidatus Peribacteria bacterium | reverse complement strand
TTTTTATGTATAAAATTCAGGATATAGAAGTTTGAAAAAGAATAGATAAATTTTTAGCTGAGAAATATCCAAATTTTTCTCGTAATTTTTTTCAACATATTTTTCAAAGAGGTTGAGTAAAAGTTAATTGAAAAGTGGTTAAAAAGTCTTATAAGTTAAAAGAAGGTGATATTATAGAGATTGATGATTTTAAAAGATTTGTGCAACCAATTGTTTTAGAAGAAGCTCCTAATATAGATTTGCCTGTTTTGTTGGAAAAAGAAGATTATTTGGTAATATATAAACCAAAGTGAGTTTTGTCTCATCCTAATAGCATTTGGGATGTCAAAGTACCGTCAGTTGTATGATTTTTATATCATAAATACAAAGATTTACCTACTATTTCAAATTTTATAAGGGCAGGATTGATTCATAGACTTGATAAAGAAACTGATTGATTAATGATAGTAGTAAAAACAGAGATAGGATTAAAATATTTTAAATCATTATTTCAGAAAAAAACTGAATTAGTAGAAAAAATTTTTTCTTCTGATACTGATTTGTCCGAGATAGAAAAACAAATACCTCTAAGAAAATTTTATAAAGCAGAGGTTAATATAACTGAAGAATGAAAACAATTTTTGAAGCATATTAAATCGTTCCCCTATTATATAATAGAAGAAGTAAGACCTAAAATCCCTCATTATAGACAGTCTAAGATATGAATTACAAAGATTTTAGAAATAATTGGTAATAAATTAGATTTAGAAATTTTAACTTGAAGAACTCATCAAATAAGATATCATTTGGCTATTAAGTGATTGCCTATAAAGTGAGACTATCTTTATGGAATAAAAGATAATGCAGATGAGATGAAATTAACCGCTTATAGACTAATTTTTAAAGATTTAGAGTGAAAATTGATAGATATTAGTTTATAGGTATTTTTTTAATTAAGTAATTTTAAAATCAATGATCTTTTTCTTAATAACTTTATTTGTTGTAGTGTGGTCTATATTATGGTTGTATATTTTTAAAAAATTAAAAATTTTAGACAGACCTTGACCAGATGTACCACCAAGAGATAGAGTGCCAAATATTCAAGGTTTAGTTTTATATGTAGGTATATTTCTAACTTTTTTAATTTTTTTTAAAGATTATCTAACTACAAATCCTGTTAAAGCTCTTTTTATTTGAGGAGGTTTATTAGTAGTTGTTTACCTTTTGGATGTTTATTTTAAAATACCACCCATTATTAGATTAGTTGTGCAGTTTTTGGCAGCATTTATAGCGTATCGATATTGATGAATAAGTTTTGATCATTTTTATTTAAATTGAAAAATGATAGTTTTTCCTGAGTGGTTAAGTTTAATATTAACTATTTTTTGGTTTGTGTTCTTTATGAATGCTTTAAATTGGTTTGATGGTATAAATTGAATGGCAAGTTGAATTAGTTCAATATGATTTTTAACTATTGCATTACTTTTAAAATTTGTAGTTATACCTGCCTATCCACATATGACACAAACAGAATTAGAAAGACTTTTATTTGTAGTGAATATTTCTCTTATATTCTTTGTTTGGAGTTTGATTTATATGATAATAGAGTGGAAGCCATGGGGGCTTTTAAGAGATGTAGGAATAGTTTTTCTAGCATATGCGTTAGCATTTTTGTCACTTTTATGATGAGCTAAAATAGGAGCTTTGATAGTTGTTTTATCTTTAATGGTTTTTGATGCAATTTGGGTATGACTTTATAGAATTTTTGTTATGAAGAAAAATCCGATGAGAGGAGATTATACTCATCTTCATCATAGACTACAAATTTTAGGTTGGTCAAGGACAGAAGTTAAAGTTTTTGTATTGCTTTGGTCTTTATTTTGGATGATTATAATTTTTTTACAATGAACTAATACTATTGGAAAAATTATTATTTTTGTTTTGATGGCATTGGTATTTTTTGGAGTTAATATTTATTTATTTTTGATTAAAAAGAAGAAGGTTGAGTTTTTGCCGGAAAAGTTGAAAGAGTAAATAAGCAACTACAGAGGATTTTGTTTAAAATTTTAACATTAAATTTTATATAAAAACAAAAAATTTAACAGTTAATATTGAAAGTATGATGAAAATTTATATATTTAAAATGATTTTAAAGTTTAAAATATTTTAAATGATTTTCAAAAGATATAAATACCTGAATCAAATTTATAATTGATTGGAAGATCATAAAATTATTTTGCTTTTAGGTGCAAGACAAGTAGGAAAGACTACTTTGTTAAAGATGATTTTAAATGACGATAGGATAGATTTACCGAAATATTATGTAAATTTTGATGAATTTTATGAAAGAAAATTTGTAGATAAAAATGAATTTATCGATTTTTTTTCATTTACTAAATGAATAGATTTTTATTCTTCAGGATTATTACTTTTAGATGAAATTCAAAATATTGAAAATATAGAAAAAATTTTGAAATCTTTATATGATGATGAAAAGATTAAATTAAAAATTATAGCAACTTGATCAGGTTTGTGGCATTTTAGTCAAACATTTTCTACTCTTGTTTGAAGAATAAAAGAGATTTTTGTTTATCCTTTTTCTTTTTATGAATTTTTAGAATATAAATGAATAGATATATCTTTTTTGACTCCCCAGAGATATAAACCTTTTATGTTTAACAGAATTAAACAATATTTAATTCAGTATTATATTTTTTGATGATATCCTGCAGTTGTTTTACAGGATACAAAAGAGAAAAAGATTGAAAAATTAGCAGAGATAATAGAAATTTATTTAAAAAGAGATTTGGCTCTTTTTTTAAAAAATGATGAGATAAGAATTTTTAAAAGATTGTTGATTTATTTATCAAATAATATTTCTGAAAAGTTAAATATTAATAGTTTAGCTTCTTATTTAGGAGTTAGTAGAATAAAGGTAGAAAGATATATCCAGATTTTGAAGAATAGTTTTTTGCTATATGATGTTTATCCTTTTTATAAAAATAAAAGAAGAGAACAATCAAAACAGCCTGAAATATTTTTCATAGATAATTGATTTGTTAATTATTTGAATAATAGATTTAATTTTGTAGATTTTGATTGAAAGATGATAGAACATTTTGTTTTTTTGGAAGTTTTGAAGAATAAAAAATTTATTTATGATGAAATAAAATATTATCAAAAAATAAATGGATCAGAAATAGATTTTATTTATGAGTTTAAATCTGGCTGAATTGTTCCGATAGAAGTTAAACTTACAGACAAAGATAATATTCCCAAAATTTTTAGTAGCTTTTATAAGGATTATAAAGATTTGATTAAGTTTTTTGTAAGAACATCAAAAAAGCAAATATTTAATAGAACCTTAGAAGACAAAGAAATCAAAATAATTCCTTTTTGGATGATAGGAGAGGTTATTTAGATAGGTTGAAAGAGTAGTGTTAAAGTTGTTCTAAAATAGTAAAATGATTTTTTTCTTTTTTGCCCCAGGGGTCTATAATTATGGAAGAAATTTGAAAATTAAGAAAATAAAGCTAATATAAGATTAATCATCTCATACCCTTTTTACACAAAATTTTGGACAGACTCATACAATAGCTGTTTATTGATTAAAAAAATGGTAAATTTTTATATAAAAGTCCTTATATTTATAAATCATTTTAGTTTTCAAAAAATAGTTTTGGTTTCAAATTTAAAATTTAATTTTTTTTCTTATTGATTTTTTATTTTTTTTAAATTATTCTAATAGTAGATTTTTTAACGGTTAAAATTTCTACTATAATGTATAAATGTCAAAATTGTTGATATACTTCAGCTACTAAACTTTGAAAATGTCCGTCTTGTGGAGAGTTTTGAACATTTGTAGAAATTGAAAGTCAAATTTCAAAAAAAACTTCAAAAAGGCAACTAAAAAGATGAAATATTTTACAATTTGATGAAAATAAATCAAGTATCCAGTATTTTAAATTGTCTGAGCCTGAGATTAAAAGAATTTTGACCAAATGAATAAAAAGATGATGAATATACCTTCTTTGATGAGAGCCTTGAATATGAAA
>CAYNHJ010000036.1:0-6401 GCA_964397125.1 uncultured Candidatus Peribacteria bacterium | reverse complement strand
TATTCAAAAGCTTGACTTTTACTAAAAGATAACTACAATCAAAGCAAAAATTAATAGATTTTAATCTCTAAATAAGAAATTATTAATGATAAAAAAACAAGAAATAAATGAAAAAATATTTTCAACTCTATGGGAAGGGAAAAAATTAGAATTCAAAAGTTGAAAATTAGCTCCTCAAGCAGATTGATCAGTAGTAGTAAGACTATGAGACACTACATTACTAGTTACTGCTGTAATGAATAAAGATCCTGATCCAAACAAAGATTTTATGCCTTTAACTATTGACTTTAGAGAATCATATTATGCTTGATGAAAAATATGATGAAATCCTTATCAAAAAAGAGAATGAAAACCTCATGAACATGCTATACTACGGGCAAGACTTACAGATAGACCTATAAGACCTATGTTTCCAGAAGGTATGGTTAACGATGTAGTTGTAACTATTACTCCTTTATCAGTTGATAGAGAAAACAGTCCTTGAGTACCTTCTATAATAGGAGCTAGTTTAGCGATAATGCTAGGATGAATTCCTATAGAAGGACCTATATGAGCTGTAAGAATATGATATAAAGACTGACAATTTATTATAAATCCTACCTATGAAGAAATTGAAAACTGAATATTAGATTTGGTTGTAGCTTGAACTGAAGATACAATAACCATGGTAGAATGTTGAGCAAAAGAAGTTCCTACAGATATACTTATGAAAGCATTTGAAATTGCAAAACAAGAAATTAAAAAAATATGTCAATGGCAAAAAGAATTTTTATCACAATTTAATATACAACAACAAGAAGTTGTTATCAATAAACCTTCTGAAGATCTAATTGCTTTTGTTAAACAAATAATTAATCCAAAACTAGAACAACTAATGAATACTGACAAAAAAACTTTTTGGAATTTATACCAGCAGTTTGAAAACGAAGTCTTTGAAGCTGCAAAAGAAAAAATTGAAGATGAAAATAACGACGTTTTTACAGAATCTAAAGTTAAAATGGCTGTCTTTAAAGTAATCAAAGAGTTTGTAAGAAATAAAATTCTGTTTGAAGAAAAAAGAATTGATTGAAGAAAATTAGATGAAATAAGACCTTTATATTGCGAAGTATGATTAATACCTAGAGTCCACTGAAGTGGTCTTTTTCAGAGATGAGAAACTCAAGTATTATCTGTTACAACACTATGAGCTCCAGGAGATGTTCTACTTTTAGATACTATGGAACATGATGAAGAAGAAAAAAGATTTATGCATCATTACAATATGCCACCATTTTCAACTTGAGAAGCAAGACCAACAAGAGCTCCTAACAGACGTGAAATATGACATTGAAGATTAGCTGAAAGAGCACTTGAAGCAGTTATACCTTCCGAAGAAGAATTTCCTTATACAATTAGAATAGTTTCTGAAGTATTAAGTTCAAATTGATCAACTTCTATGGCTTCTGTATGTGCTTCTACTTTATCACTAATGGATGCATGAGTTCCTATAAAAGCTCCAGTTAGTGGAATAGCCATGTGACTTGTTTCTAAATATGATGAAAAATGAAATTTTATCTACAAAGTATTAACTGATATTCAAGGAGTTGAAGATTTTTGTTGAGATATGGATTTCAAGGTAGCTGGTACAAAAAATTGAATCACTGCTTTACAAATGGATATGAAAATAAAAGGGTTAAAATTAGAAGTAATAAAAGATGCAATAGAAAAAGCAAACAAAGCTAGAAATGAAATTCTAGACTTTATGTTACAAACTATATCTCAACCAAGATGACAAGTAAGTATATATGCTCCTCAAATGATAAAAATCAAATTAACTCCTTCTCAAATAAGAGATGTTATATGACCCGGAGGTGCTACCATACAAGAAATTATAAAACAAACTGGTGTCAAAATAGATTTTAAAGACGATTGAACTACTATAATTACTGCTAGAAATCAGAAAAACGCTGAAGAAGCTCTTAAGTTAATCAAAGAAGTAAGTTGGCAACCTCAAGAAGGAGAAATAGTTGAATGAATTATAACAAGAGTAGAACCTTATGGAGTATTTGTAAAACTTTGAAAAAATAAATTATGATTATGTCATATTTCAAAACTTGGTCCTTGATTTGTTGGCGATCCTAGAATGATGTTTAAAGAATGACAAAAAATAAGAGTAAAAATTATAAAAGTCGAAGAGGATGGGAAAATACAACTTCAAAGAGTATTTTAAATTTTTTATATGTTAAAAATGCTTCAACTTCTAGAAATTTTAAAAGGATTATACTTTTTAATTTCCATTTTAATTGGATTATTCTTTTTAAGAGGACTTTATATATTACCAGAAGATAAATATTTGTTAGTAGGTAAAATTTTAATGCCTGGATATCTGCTTTTAACAGGACTCATGATTTGATATTTAATTTGATATTTCCTAGAAACTCGATTTCAACTTAAATGAAAAGAATCTAATTTACAAAAAATTTATACTATATGATTTAGCTTAGGATTAATAATAGGAATTATATTAGCTATAATTTATTCTTTATACTAAAGAATCATGAAAAAAATAATCTTTACATTCATATTTCTATTTCTTATAACCATTTTAACTGGTTGTTGAGAAAATAACAATAACAACTCCCTAAAAATCAATTTTGATAAATTTCAACTACAATTAGAAAATAAAGATAATTGGATTATAGTCTCTCCATCTAGTATATCTAATACGCAAATCGTAGAAAAAATAATAAAAATAATAAAATCTAAAAATAATAAAAATATAAATATAATTATAGCAAAATCTGAAATTAAAAGATCAGATATTGATTTTAAGACATTTGTAAATGCAAATATTGAAAAGTTTAATAAATTAATATGATATAAATTAGAAAAATTAGAATTTGAAGATATTAAATGTAAAAACAAGAACATACCTATAGCTATCCATTATTTCAACTTAGATCAATCACTTTTAAAAACTGAAAGTAAAAAATACTTTTTTTGACAAATTTATATATATCTAAAAAAATATGGATATATAATACAAATATATAGCCCTGACGAAGAGAATGTTAAAAATCTAACAAAAAAAATTATCGAAAATTTAAAATGTAAATAACATAATAGCTATGAATAAAAATGAAGAAAAACTACAAAGAGAACCTTTCAAACCCACAATTTGAGAAATCTTAGGAAAAGTATCTATATGATTAATAGTAGCTATACTATTATCAGCTTTAGTATTTTTTATATATATGTTTTCACAACAACTGTTCAAAAATGCATTAGCTAGTTTAACTAGCACAACTTGAATTAACACCACAAATCCAATGTTAAGTATTATTATTGCTTTGATATGATTTATAGGAAGTTTTATATGAACAATAATTATTGGATGAGTCTATAATCTCCTATTTTCAAACAGATATTATGATCTTTGAAAAATGTTTATAATAAATATAACCATCAACAGTATATTATTTATAGTCAGTTTACCTTTATATTTATTATTTAATGGAAATATACAAATTTTACTTTTAATAATGGTTTTTCATATACTACTATCAAGCTTTCTAACCTTTACAAGTTACGACGTAATCTCAAACCCAAATTATTCGGCAGAATATCTAATAGGCTATAGTATTTGATTATTTATAAGTTTATTTACTATATGATTAATTTTCAAAATAATAGATATCCTAAAAAATCCAGGAGCTATATGATATGCTTTAGTGCTACCTTTTATAATAACATATACTCTTTTACCTCTTATAAATTGAATTTGGGAACAAATATACTACAAATTTTATGAAATGTGAAATGACTTTTTATATATACCATCTATAGACGAAATACTAGTAGACGAAGAAGAAATAGAAGATATAAATGTTGAAGTATAAACTAAAATTTTAAACTTTTCAGTTCCTTTGCCATCTGTCTTTTCATATCTCTTTCTTTAATTATCTGTCTTTTTTCAATCTTCTTTTTCAACTTAGCTAATCATAATTTTATCTTTATCTTTCAATTTTTAGTTACAAATACTTCTAAAGGTTTTAAAATTAATCAAGTTTTATGCGTCCTTTCATATAATCTCTGAATTTGTTTTTTTGTTAAAAGTAATTTTCTTTCTCCTTTAGGTTTATATCAAGGAACTAGTGCAGGATTTGTCTTTTCATATAAAGGAATATCCATGTTAGTAATCCACGCTTCTCCATCTCTTATTTTTACAATAGCATCTGTAATATTAACTCTTCATTGTTTAATCGATTTAACTTCATATCATTTCAAAACTATTCCAGCATCTATAGTTTCTTTTATATCATAATCAAAATACGCCCTCTTATTTTTAGTAATAATTTTCATAAATTACACAAATTTACTTATAAAATTTCACTCCAGGACAATTAGTTTGTATAATATTTTTTATATTCTGATATATCTCAAAGAAAACCATTTTCTTACTTTCAAATTCATCAGGAGTAATATCATTTAATTTATTCAATAACTGATACGATTCCTCAAGATCATTTCAAGTTAAACATCAACTTTTTTTTCATAAATTTATTAAAGACTCCAAAGACATCTGAAAATTAACTTTTTCTCTAGCTTGCTGTCCTTCTCAAAATAAATTATAAAGTATAATTTTAACCTGAGTTAAAAGGACATTAAATTGATTAAAAAAAGTTCTTTGTCTATCTGGTGTTAAAGAAGAATAATACCACACTATTCATATTAAAATTAATCAAATAATAAGTTGTATTGTAGATTTTATTATCTTTTTTTTCATGATAAAAATATTAATTTATACATTAAATCTAAAAAGCATCACATCTCAATCTTGAACTATATAATCTTTTCCTTCCATTCTAACTAATCATTTCTCCCTAGCTTTCTGCCATCAACCAGCTTCTACAAAGTCTTTTCGATTTATAACCTCAGCTTTTATAAAACCTCTCTCAAAATCTGTATGAATAACTCAAGCTGCTTGGGGTGCTGTAGATCATTTTTTTACAGTCCACGCTCTTGTCTCTTTCTCTCAAGTTGTAAAAAAGTACATCAATCAAACTGTATCAAAACTAAGCTTTATCAAATCATCTAAAGTTGGTATTTTTACATTATTACCACACATTTTACTTAATTCTTCTAAATATTCTCTTTTTTCTTCATCAGAAAGATCTAACATCTCTGCTTCCAATTTAGCACAAACTATAGCAACAGGTTTATTTAATTTACTTTCAAATTCCTTTTTTATCTCCTCTGATCTACAAAGATCTTCTTCTCCTACATTAAAAGCATATATAAAAGGTTTATTAGTAAGGAAATTATACGATTTAAGTAATTTTTTTTCTTCCTCAGAAAATTTATCAGAAATATCGTAAATTAACTTACCTTCAGATAAAATATCATATGCCTTTTTAAGAGCATCATATAATTTTTGTGCCTCTTTATCACCAGATTTAGCTTTCTTTTCTAAATAAGGTAATTTATCTTCTATTTGTGCTAAATCAGCTAAAATCAATTCTGAATTTATTATTTCAATATCTCTTAATGGATCAACATTGCCCTCTACATGAACAACATCTTTATCTTTAAAATATCTTACTACTTGAACAATTGCATCTACTTCTCTTATATTAGCCAAAAATTGATTTCATAATCATTCTCATTTATGAGCTCATTTAACAAGTCCTGCGATATCAACAAACTTAATAGTAGCATATACTTTGTTTTTAGACTTAGAAACCTCAGCTAACCTATCAACTCTTTCATCCTTAACTTCAACTACACCCACATTAGGATCAATTGTACAAAAAGGAAAATTAGCAGCATCTGCTGCATAAGATTTTGTAAGGGCATTAAACAAAGTAGATTTTCAAACATTCGGAAGTCATACTATTCCTATTTTCATGGTAGTAGTATTTCTTTTCAATTATGTAAAACAATTCTTCCTTTTCATCTTCATTTCGCTTCATATAATCTGGAATCAGCTTTATTAATTAATGCTTTTAATACATATTCTTTACTTAATTTAATACTTTCATTCATTTCTTCAAACAAAACTACTCATCAAGAAAAACTAATTCATTGCTTTTTAATTTGATAAGGTAAATTAGATTCTTTCAACAATCTATTTAGAGTTAAATTCCATCTTTCCAAAAACATTTTTATTAATCTTTCTGGATTAATATTCTGTAAAGTATTTCAATTAAATAAAACAATAAACTCCTCCCCTCCATATCTTCCAACTGCATCAATAGAAGCTCTTAAACTACTAACTATCGCTTTAGCAAATAATCTTAAAACTTCATCTCCCACCTGATGTCCAAAAGTATCATTTATCTTTTTAAAATCATCTAAATCTACCATTAAAATCATATCATTATTTCAAGTTAAATGTTCCATTATTATATCCTCTATCTTCC
>CAYNHJ010000035.1:0-6582 GCA_964397125.1 uncultured Candidatus Peribacteria bacterium | reverse complement strand
TTATAAATCAATCTCAACTATCAAATTCCTTATCTGTCTTAAAATATTTTTTAACTTTTCATTTTCTTCTTTAATCTTCTTTAACTCTTCAATCAAAGTAGGTTCTATTTTATCAAATAATCAAATTTGTTTAGGTTTATCACTACTTGAAATTTTTGTCTCCAACTGCTTCAAATATTCTTCAGCTCTTTTAATAACAATATCAGGTAAACCCGCCAATTTCGCAACTTCTATTCCATAAGATTTGCTAGCTCCTCATCTTATAATCTTTTTTAAAAATACAACATCTTTATCAGTTTCATACACTGCCACAGACCAATTAGTTACTCATTTAACCTTTCATTCTAACTGAATCAATTCATGATAATGTGTAGCAAACAAAGTCTTAGAACCAATTTTTTCACTTATAAACTCTACAATAGCCCTTGCCAAAGCCAATCAATCATAAGTTGAAGTTCAACGTCCCAATTCATCCAAAATTATAAAAGAATTTTTAGTAGCATTATGTAAAATACCAGCCACTTCTATCATCTCTGTCATAAAAGTAGATTGATTTTTAGCTATCACATCTCAAGATCACACACGAGCAAAAATTCAATCAACTAAACTTATTATTGCTTCCTTAGCAGGTACTGGTAAACCACAATGAGCTAAATAAACTATCAAAGCATTTTGTCTTAAAAAAGTAGATTTTCAACCCATATTCGGACCTGTAATTATATGGATATATCAATTTTCACCTTTATCCATAATAAGATCATTTGGTACAAATTGTTGATCAATAGGAAGATATTTTTCAACTACTGGATGTCTACCTCAAACTATTTTAATATCAAATCCACTTTTTATTTCAGGAATTATTCGATTTTGGTCTAACAACTTAGCCATAGCTATTAACACATCTATATAAGCAATAATATCTGAAAACTGATAAATATAATCCACAATATTCTGTAAATCTTCTTTCAAATTATCTAAAACTTGTTTTTCTAACTCTTTTAATCTTTCTGTAGCAGTCAAAATCTTGGACTCAATATCAGAAAGGTAAGTAGAAGTATATCTTTCTACCGATTTTAAAGTTTGTCTACGAATAAGATTAAATTTAGGATTGGTAGAATCTATTTTTTTTTCTAATAAAGTTATATCTTTTTTACTTACTTCTATAAAATATCCCTGATTATTTATAAACTTAATTTTAACAGGCACTCAAAAATATTTAACAAGCTCTTGTTGATAAGAAACAAGGAGTTCATCCGAATGATAAGCAATTTTTCTTAATTCATCAATTTGATTATCATATCAATCTTTTACAAAATCAATTTCATCATTAATTATTTCTTCTTTTAATATTGCATTTATCTTTTTCACAAAATCTTCAATAATATTTACTTTCTCATCAAAAAATCTATCTCATAAAAATTTAGATATTTCAAGTCACAAAATAAGATAGTTTTTTAATTTTACAAATAAAGATGGTAAATTCTTTTTATATAATATTTTTGATACCAGCCTGTTGATATCTCAAATATTAACCAATCTTTTTTCAATATTTTCTAAATCTAATGAATGTACATATTTTAAATCATCATATCTCTTTTTAAGTAACTTCAAATCTCTCGTAGGTTTTAATAAAAGTTGTTTTAAATATCTACTTCCCATACTTGTGAAAGTATTATTTATCACATAATATAACGAATATTTCTCATTACCTTCATACGAAGACTTAAATATTTCTAAATTTCTAATAGTAACATCATCAATATATATTTCATTTTGTTGTGTCCATAAACCTATTTTAACTATATTTTTCAAACTAGTTTTTTGTAAATCTACCAAATAATTTAAAAGTAAAGAAAAAGCTAAAATTAAATCTCCTTCTAAAGCTTTTCAAAAAGCTTTTATTTTTTGTATTCATAACATATTTTTGACAAAATCCTCACTATCATGAGGTTTATCATAAATAGAAATATAACTTTTCAAAAAATTCTTTATCCAATTAGTTAAATCTTCTTTTATAAAACTAGGCATATCAATATCAAAAATTATTTCTTTAGGTTGTATCTTAAATAAAAACTTTTTTAATTCCTCTATATTTTCAAATTTAGCAGTCCGATATTCTCATATTGTAAAATCACCAAAAGCTATTAAATAAACATAATCATTGTTTATTTGTTTAACTGTAATACCTACTATAAAATTATAATCTTCAATTTTATCATCATCAATAAATGTTCAAGGAGTTATAACTGCAACAACTTCTCTATTTACAATCTGTCAAGGCTTAACAGGTCATACTTGTTCTGCTATTGCAACTTTATATCAATTTTCTACTAGCTTCTTAATATATTTATCAGCACTATGATAAGGAACTCCAGCCATAGGAATTGGATTTGGACTATTTTTATCTCTAGTAGTTAAGGCTATATCTAAAATTTTAGAACAAATTTTTGCATCTTCATAAAAAGTTTCATAGAAATCTCACATTCTAAAAAATAAAATACAATCTTTGTATTTACTTTTTATTTCCAAATACTGTCTTTGAGCAGGTGTTAGTTTCTGAGTCATAATAAATTTTTCAATTTTTTAAAATCCTCTTCAAAATCTTTTCTCCATTTAGGATTATAAATAACAGCAGCAGGATGAAAAACTACAAAAACAGGTCTTTTTATTTTGGTTTCAGTAAACAATTTTCATCTCATTTTAGTTATAGAAAAAATTTTTCATATTAATGTCCATGCAGCAAATCTTCACAATGCTACAACTATTTTAGGATCTAAACATTTTATCTGTTTTTCAAGAAAAGGCCAACAATTTTCAATTTCTTCTAGTTTAGGATCACGGTTACCTGGAGGTCTACATTTCAAAACTGATGTAATAAAAACATCAGAGCGTTTTATTTTTAAAATATTTTCTATCATATAATCTAAAACTTTTCAAGCTGGTCCTACAAAAGGTCTTCAAGATAAATCTTCCTGCTTTCAAGGAGCCTCTCAAACGAAAAATAATCCACTCTTTCAACTTCACTCTCATGGAACTTTATTAGTTATATTTTTGCAAATATCACATTTACAACACTTATTTATATCTAATACAACTTCCTCCATATTACAATTCATTAATTTTTTGTTTAGCATACTCATTTGTAGGTTCGTACTCCAAAACTTTAAAATAATATTTTTTAGCATTAATGAAATCTCATTTTTCCTCATATAATGTAGCTACTGACAAAAGATAATTTACATTTCATGGTCTTAGATGAAGGCATTTTTTCATAATCTTAATAGCACTATCAATATCATCATTTGAATAATAAAGTTCAGCTAAAGACACATAATATTTAGGATTTTTAGGATTTAGTTTTATAGCTTTTTCTAAAAGTAATAAAGAAGTTTCATGGTCTCCTTTATCAAGGTATATTTTTCAAAGTTGCCATACTGCTTTATCATTGTTCTCTTGCAGTTGCAACAATTTTTTCAATAAAGGTAATGCTTTGTTATACTTACCTAAAGAAAAATATAAATCTGAAAGTTTAGATAAAAATTCAACATCATTAGGATTAAAAGCTAATCACTCCAAAAGCTTTTTCTCATATCAATCTAAATCCCCTCTTTCTTTTAAAGCTAAAGCTTGAATTTTTATTCTTTCTAATTTAAGTTTTAATCTTTCGTCTATTTTAAACTCTTCCTTCTGTTTTAATGATTCATTACTATCTCTATTTTCCAATAGCTGCTTTTTTAAATCTTCTAGATTTTTTCTTGTTTTATATTTACTATATATTAGTCTAAACAATTTAGAAAATATTTTAAAAATTTTTAATAAAATCCACAAAAAAGGTATAAATATTAAAAACACTGTTAATAACAACCAAAATTTAATTTCTATTTGTATCATAACTAATTAAATATTTTATAAAATTTCGTCTACTTCATTTATATTAATCTCTTTAGTAAAACCTTCTTCATCTTTAGCTATAATATTTCAAGTCATTATATTAAAAACTTGACAAGTATATATTTTATTACCAGATTTAAATTTTTGTCCTATTTCAGGATATTTTTTTCATTCTTCCTCATAAATATGTTTTTCGTAATTCAAACAACATTTCAATTTTCAACATCTTCATCTTAATTTATCAATTCATCTATGTAATAAATTTTCCAATTTTATAAGATCAGTTTCTACCGAAGGCAAAGGACATTTATAACTAACACAACATAAAATTCTCTCTCCACAACATCAATAACAACCTTCACTCCTAGGATCCAATCTTATCCAATCTCTTGCTCAAACTTGATATAAAAAAAATGGTATTTTAATTTTTGGTTTAAACATCCTCAAAAAATCTCTAAAATCTAATCTGTCTTCAGAATAAAAATAAAAATATATTTTTTTTCAATTCCACGTAAATCTAGCAGTTATAGGAACAGCTTCTTTGAAAAATTTATTAAAATCTTTTTTAAATATTTTAAAAAGTGAATTTGCTTTCTCATTTAGTTGATTAAATCTTTTTAATAATTTTCATTTCAATACATCAACAAATTTACCTTCTTTTTCAGAATTACAATTATATCATAAAACTATTCATATATTTTCTTCTATCTTGTTTTCAGTACTATACTTATAAACAATCTTCTCGCCTGGTTTTAAATTGCCAGGCAAATTTTTTATTCTAATAGGTTTATTTATAATCCAATCTAACACTATTCACATATTCTAAATATAAAATTTTAATTATACTTTTAAATTATCACAAAAATAACAATTTGTAAAAAGTAATATATTAATTTTATATATTATTGCAAGTTTTTATAGCCACTACATTAAACAATAACATTGAAAATTATCCTCAATTTCTTATACTATTCACAACTTTTTAATTTTTAAATTAAAAACGATGAATACCAAATTAAAAAATTGAGATAAAGCACCAAATTTTTGCCTACATAGTGTATCATGAGATTGTGATATAAAAAAAGTTTGTTTAGAAAATCTTTTAAAAAATAGCCAAAATTGAATTATATTATACTTTTATCCAAAAGATAATACACCTTGATGTACAACTGAAGCTATTGATTTCTCAAATAATATAGAAAAAATTAAAAAATTAGGTTTTGATGTAATTGGCATTTCAAAGGATAGCATAGAATCTCATTGTAAGTTTATTAAAAAACATTGATTAAAAATTAAACTACTTTCTGATGAAACTACTGAAACAATAAAAAAATACTGAGCATGGTGAGAGAAAAAAAGATTCTGAAAGGTTACATACTGAACTATAAGATCGACATTTATTATTGGAAAAGATTGAACAATATTAAAAGCTTATTATAATGTTAAAGCTAAAGGACATGTTGAAAAAATTTTGAAAGATTTAGAAAAAATTCTTAAATAATTCTCGACCCCGGGATTTTAGAATCCCGGGGTATTTATAAAGTTAAAAGTCCCAACTTCACTTCAATGCTGAAGCCATAGTATAATTTGTAACTGTAGATTCAAAAAAATTCCCTTTTTCCATATTGTGATCCCACAATCTTTCTAAATGCTTATAAGGATTTTCTGTATAGCCTGGATATAAAGGTTTCAATCAAATCATTTCTAATCTCTCATTAGCTAACCATTTTGTATATTTATCAATTGTTTCTTCATTCATTCACATTATACCATCTCAAATAATATGAGTAGACCATTTTATTTCCCAATCAACAGCTTGTTTAAACATTTCATAAACTAAATCCTCATCAAACATATCAGGAAATTCTCTTTTAATATCTTTTATTAAATTAGCAAATAAAGTAACATGAGTAAGCTCGTCTCTTCTAATATAATTTATCATTCTTTGAGAAGCCACCATTTTACCCAAATCAGCCATAGTATCAAAAAAAGCAAATCAATTGTAAAAATATATTGACTCTAACAAATAATTTCAAATAACTGTCCTGAAAAAATTTCTATCAGTAGGATTATCTATAAAATCTTGATAAATTCATCAAATAAATTTATTTCTTTCCAAAAGATACTCATCATCTCTCCAAAAATAATATACTTCATCTCTTTTTTCAGCTGGTATAACTGTCTCCAAAATTGTTGCATAAGATTGACTATGTATAGCTTCTTGAAATGTTTGTATTGCTAATATTAAATTAATTTCAGGTGCGGTTATATAATCGTTTATATTTGGTAAATTCATAGTCTGAATACTATCAAGAAATGTCAAAAACGAAATAATACCATCATAAGTTCTTCTTTCTGCATCAGTCAATACGTCTTTATATTGTTGAGCATCCTCTGGTAATCATTTAACTTTTTCTGGTATCCAAAAATTTCAAACCATAATATTGTATAAAGATTTAGCCCGTCAATATTTAACATTATTAAGATTAAAAATTCAGGTTGTATTTCATTTAATTACTCTTCTTTCTGTAAGATTATCATCTCATTCTGGATTAAACAATTTTCTTCTTGGAATATATCATTCAGTTCTTTCTTTATAACTTTTATGCTCTTGCCATTTAGAATTTATCTCTTGCTCTACTTTCTTCACTAAATCATCTAAACTATCAGCCACTACTATTACTTTCTCAT
>CAYNHJ010000034.1:3597-6611 GCA_964397125.1 uncultured Candidatus Peribacteria bacterium | reverse complement strand
TAGTTTTTTGATTAAAAATATTAAATAACAATTCATTTATTTACAATTTTTAATAATGCAGTTGTATTTTGATATACGACCTGATTTTAGATTATTATTTTTTAGATATTGGGTAGTTATAGTTGTATTTTTGTTTTTAGTTTTGTCTATTTTGGTTTGGTGATTTGTTGTTGCTAAAGATATAAATGCATATTTAAGATATAAGAAATTTTTAAAGATAAAAAAAGAAGAATTTTTGGAAATGTTAAATAAACATATTGATAATCTTAAAAATCTTTCTTGAAAAGAGTTTATTGTGTGATTAAAAGAATTTTTTTCGATTTATAGGTTATCATTTGATATTTACAAAGAGCTAATAGATGATAAAGAAAAAAAATTTTTGGAAGATTTCTTGTATAAAGATATTTATAATGAGAATGTGGAATACATATTAAAAAAGTATTTAGATGTGTTAAAAGACAAAATATATGTTGATTTTGTGAAATAAACAAGCTCAACAAATTTTTCAGGAATTTTTTGCAAAAATTGAAAATACTGGAAAAATACCATTTCATTTTCTTTTACTTGAAGGTCCAACCCATATTTGAAAAACTACTTTAATAGAGAAAGTAGTGCAACCCTTTTTATGAAATTATTTTTTAACTGATTATTTATACATTCCTGATTTGTCAGAAAAACTATGAAAAAAACATATTCTAAAGATAGACTCTGATGAAATAATAGAAATAGATGGAAAGCAATATTATGATCTGTGAATAAGACAAATACAAGATTGGCTTCAAAAGTCTAGTTTTTGAAAATATAAAGTAGTATATTTAGAAAATATTGAAAGGATGAATATTGCTTCTGCAAATGCAATGCTTAAGACTTTTGAGGAAGTTCTGCCTTGAAGGATTATAATTGCTACTACTTCAAATAGATCTAAACTTTTAGATACTATCGTTTCTAGAGCTTTTATTATAAGATTTTCTGAACTTACTGAAAAGGATTTTGAATCAATATGAAATTTTTTATCAAAAGAAGATAAAGAGTTGTTTGATAAGTATAAAGATTTAATTTTAAGTATTTCATGAAAAAAGCCAGGAATAGTTTTTGATCTTATACAAAAAATAAAAGAAGATAAACAGAAATATTTGTATCTTTTAGAAAGATTTGAAAAATTTGTTAATTTGTATGTAAGATGAGATAATATGTTATGGGAAAAATTTAATTTATTAAAAGAATTTTATCAAGAGTGAATTTTAAATCAATTTATTGATTTTATGGTTTTTTGGTTTGAAAAAAAGAAAGATTTTGAAAATTTGAATAAGTTTTTATCAATAAAATGGAAAATAGAAGCAAATTTAAATGTTGAAAATGTATTGTTTGAAGTTGCGTTGTAATTACCAGACTTTACAGCAATAATTTGATATCCAAAATTGTGAATATTTTTCGTTGAAATTTTTGTCAAATACTATTTTTCAGACTAAAGCTTTGAGTTTTCATATTTGTTTTCTAATGATTACTGATTTGTCTAGTATTTTCGTAGGTATGATAGAGACTAAATATATTTGATTTTCATTTTTGTTTAAAGTTTTAAAATATATAGGATAGTTTCAAATATTTTTAATTTCAAATTGTTTAATCCATTCATATATAGAGGCATCATCTCAGTAGATATAGTTGGAATAGTATTTAGCATACCGTTTAGTATGATTGTATCTTTTAGTTATAACTAAATTTGGGTTTAATAAGCTATTTCTAAAAAGTTGAGTTGAAGCTCAACATACTCATTCGTAAAACAAGTATTGTTTATATTTGTTTCATAGCTCTTTACAATACAAATTATTGTTTAGTTTTGCTAATATTTTGTTGTAATTTAGTTTTTCTCAAGGTAGAAGTTTTATTCAATCTAATTGTTTTATAGCTAATAGATAATTGTGTTTTCTACATTTTCACCGATTAGTTAAGTTTTTAGTTGAAACATAATAGGAAAATTGATCTAAAATTTTTCTATAAATAAATTGTTTAGGAATTTGTATGTAGTAATTTTTTAACAGTAAAATTATATTAATTATATTTTCTCCAGAAGAGTTAGTATTAATTAATTTTTTGAATAGATTATAGTTTTCAAAATATCAATTTTTCCATATAATTTTACTTCAAGAATATAAGAAACTTGTTTTATTCAATTCAAATTTATTTGAAAAGTTAAAGATATACTTGAAACCTTTATTTATTGCTGTGTATTTAGATATTGAAGGCAATTCATTTTTGATGAAACATATAGGATTTATTAGAAAATATGACTCTGTTTGAAAAAAATTGCATTTTAAAGATTTGGTTTTATTAATGAGTTTAACAATTTTGTTGATTTTTGATATTTTGTCATGAGGAATTTTATGTAGATTTTGATTTAGTGTTTTGAGAGTGTCTATATAATTTGTAAATGATATTGTATATATTCAAAATGTGAAATTTGATACGATACTGAAAAATAATATAAACTTTACTAATTTTTTCATGGTTTAAATTTTAAGTTATTGTTAAACTTCAATTTTCTTTATGTCAGATTCTATTTCTTCTTCAATTTGTTTCATAAATTTGTGATAAAGTTTTGGAGTTATAATTTCTTTTTTATAAAGATCTTTAGCAATATTTTCTTCTAGTTTCATTAAGTTCTTGTTTAAAAGTTTAGCGTTGAGTCAATTTACAAGAGTAGGTTTTTCTTCATATAGTTTTTCGATTTTTTTCTTTTGATTTTTCTAGGAATCATTTATCAGATATTTATAACTTCATCAAATACATTTAAATTAAATCAAGTTTCTTGTTTTTTTAGTTTTTCTAATTCTTCAATAACAATGTAAATTTTAAAGTAAGCGAATTTTTAATTAAGTAAATTATAAAATCAAGATTTATATATTGAAAAAGTTTTCAAATAAAATATTATATTATTAGATAAAAGCTTTATTTTTTCAGTATAACAGAATGAAGTTATTAAAAAAATTTGTTATAGGAATAAATTTGGGTATATT
>CAYNHJ010000034.1:0-3497 GCA_964397125.1 uncultured Candidatus Peribacteria bacterium | reverse complement strand
TTTGGGTATATTAGCATGGTCTTTTGGATATGCTGATGTTAGTATATGGAATGATGTTATAAGAGAGAAAGAGACAGAAAATATAAAGCAGATAAACAAAAATTTTAAGCTTGAAAGAGTGGAAAGTTCACAAGATATAAAAAAGATCTTAATTGAAAAGATTCTTCAAAATTTTGACTATATTTGTAAAAGATTTTATCCTCCATATTCTATTTTTTACAAAAGTTTAAAAATAAATAGTAGACCATTAGTTGAAGAAAATGTAAGTTTTAATCAATCACTACAAAATAATTTATCTGCTACAAATCAGTTTTTTGATTATTCAAAAACTAATATTCAAAAAAAGTGAGTAGATGAGCCTGATATTTTGAAAAATTTGTGAAAATATGTGATTTATTACAATTCTAAGACACATAAAGTTTATATAATTCAAAATGATTTGAAAGATATTAAAAATTCCAAAATAATTCAAAAAATAAACGTACCTTCAGTTGTTAAAAATGTTAAGATTTTTGCTAGCAATGATAGATTAGTTTTGATTTGAACAAGATTTTCAAAGTTTGGATTTGTTAAACCTAGAACAGATATTTTAATTTTTGATATTTCTAAATTGCCAAGAGTAAAACTGTTAGCTTTTTATGATATTAAATGAAAATTTTTTGATGCTAGACTTGTTTGAAGTAAACTTTATGTAATTTCTAGTTATAGTTTTACTGAATTGTTATCTAAGATTTGTAATAGGTGGTGGTATTATAAAAAAGATTTAAAAAAAGATTTGAGTGAAAAAATAAAAAAGTATAAAAGGGATATAAGAGAAAAATTAGAAGATATAGTAAAAAATAAGTCTATTTATCTTTATTTTTCAGAAAATTGAAATTTAAATCTAAATTGAAAGATTTATCCTTACAAAATTTGAATTAAAAATATAGACGTAAAAAATATTTTTTATATTCCTGCAGATTTTAGTAAAATAGATATACTTAAATTTAATGTAGTTTGAATTTTTGATATTCAAAATCCTAAAGATAATTTTAATCAATATTTCTTTTGGTGAAATTTGCAAGGAGGGCAGATTCATATGACTACTAAATCCTTATATTTGGTAAATAGTTATTATTTTCAATATTATTGGCGTTGTCCACCTGGACTTTATTGTATAATGCCAGTTTTTAGAAGATGAGACTTTACTTTAATTCATAAGTTAAGATTAACTTGATATAATTTGGATTATATTAATACAGCAGTTATCCCAGGAAGACCTATTAATCAATATAGTATGGACGAAGATAACCAATGATATTTTAGAATTTTCACAAGGCACTATTATCCAGAAAGGGCAACAGATTTGTATGTATTTGATACTTGACTAAAACTAGTAGGGAAGCTTACTGATATAGCTCCTTGAGAAGATTTCAAATCTTCTAGATTTATGTGAGATAAAGTATTTTTAGTAACTTTTAAAGCTACGGATCCGTTGTTTGTAATTGATTTGAAAGATCCTTCTAAACCTAAAGTTTTAGGTAAATTAAAAATACCCGGATATAGTCTTTATTTGCATCCACTTTATAAATTTGGTAATGTACGGTATTTACTTTGAATATGACAAGAAGCAAAAGAAGTTTATTGAAATTGGTCTTTACCAAGAAATATTAAAATTGATTTGTATGAAATAGATTTTAACTCTTATAGAGGTTGATATGATTTGTTATTTAGTTGATGGAAAGAGGTTAGTTATAAACAAGAAATGTGAAGTTGGGGTCAAAAAGATAAGTCTTATTATTTGTCTGGTAATAAGTTAATTGTTTATATTAATAAAAATTGTTGTAATACTGATATTAAAGTTTTTACAGATGGAAAGTGAAATTATAAAGTAGTTACAATTTATAAATGAATGATATGTAGATGTTTTGTTCCAGAAAAGTTGGTTATAAAAACGAGTAGTAGTGTTAAAAGAGTATATTTTGAGAAAAAAAATCTAACTAATTGATGAAATGGCAATTTATTAAATATTAAAATAAGCCAACTTTACAGTTTAGTTTTAGGGAAAGAAGAAAAGTATAAAAATTGAGGTAGTTATACACCTGTTTTTAACAATCCTAGAGTTTTTGTTATTAGAGATGATAAATTTGTTAAATGAAAAAAATATATATATTTGCCGGTTTATTTAACTGAGGATATAAAAAAAGAAGAGTGCTATTCTGTTTATAGATGGCTGGATAATTGAAGAAAGCTAACTGATGAAAAATGTTATAGTTATTTTGTAAAAAAGCCTTATTTTATATGAGTAAAGATTTTATCTATAGATAAGGATGAAGGAATAAAAGTAATATGATCTAAAAATTTTATTGATAAATTATGAAAAATTAGTCAATATGAGTATCGCCGTCAAGCTCATAGAGTATGATATGTTGATAATTTTGTCTTTGAAATTAATAATTTGTTTTACGATATTTGGGATTTTTCTAATGAAGATTTAGAAAAGTTTATAAGATTTTAAAAATATGTTTGATAAGATAAATTTTTTAAATGAATTAGAAGTTGATGTTTTTGTTATAAAAAATCTTCATAATATATTTCGATATACTTGAAAAAAAGTAAGTTATGGATATGTTGTAATGACTAAATATAAGGATTATTTTTTGACAGATCCTAGATATTTAGATTTATTAGTATGATGGAGGTGAGAGATTGTAAATCTTATAGAAGTTTGATGAATACTAAAATTTTTGAAAACTATAAATTTTGATGTTTTATGAATCGAAAGTAATAGTTGGACTGTTTATGAATATAACAAGTTAAAAAAATTTTTTTGAGAAGAAAAAATAAAATTGTTTTTTAAGCCATTTTCTAAGTATAGACAAATAAAAACAAAGCAGCAGATAGATTATATTGAAGAGGCAGTACAAATTATTAATAAAGTTTATGAAAAGATAAAGTCTGATTTTTTAAAGTGAAAGTATTTAGGTAAAACGGAATTAGATATAAGAAAGGATATAGTGTTTAATATTTTTCAAAACTGATGAGAATGAGAAAGTTTTGAGTCTATTGTTGCTTTTGGAGTTTGAACTAGTATACCTCATCGGAAAAGTTGATCTAAAATTTTAAAAGAAAATCAACCAGTACTTATAGATATGTGAGCAATTTATAGATGATGGTGTAGTGATTTTACTAGATCTTTTCGATTTTGAAATAAAGTTGATCCTCTTTGGCAGAAAATATATGATGTAGTTAGGAAAGCTCATGATGTAGCTTACAAGATGGCTAAACCTTGAGTCAAAATAAAAGATGTTGATTTAGCAGCTAGAAAAATAATTGAAGATGCTTGATTTTGAAAGTATTTTACTCATAGCTTGTGACATTGAATATGAATAGAAGTTCACGAAGATCCTATTATAAGTTTAAATAATGAGGAGATTATAAAACCTTGAATGGTATTTACGATAGAACCTTGAATTTATATTCCTTGAAAGTTTTGAGTTAGGTGGGAAAATATTAAG
>CAYNHJ010000033.1:4146-6689 GCA_964397125.1 uncultured Candidatus Peribacteria bacterium | reverse complement strand
ATGAAAAGAAAAATAATTTTCTTATGATTAATTATTTTGGTTTTATGATTAGGTTTTGTATTGTATAAAAATTTTTGGTCTATTTATTTTAATATTTTGGTGTTGATAGAATGAAACTTAGAAAAAGATTACAGGATCGATTACTGACCGGCTCAAAATTTTGTTGAGGCCAACAACAAATTTGCTGTAGATTTGTATCATTATTTATGAAACTTTGAAAAAGATAAAAATTTGTTCTTTTCTCCGATTAGTATTGAGTCTGTTTTTGCTATGCTTTATGAATGAAGTGATTGACAAGCAAAGAAGGAAATGGAGAATGTTTTCCATTTTCCAGGTATGAGTTGAACTAGACTTTGAATAAAAAACACATTTGCTATTATAAATAATCATTCAAATGATTACAAACTTCGGATTGCTAATGCTATTTGGCTCCAAAAAGATTTTAAAGTTTTTAAAAATTATCTTAACAATATTGCTAAATATTACTATGGTGAAATTTATAAAGTAGATTTTAGAACAAATCCTGCAGAAGCTGTTGGTCGTATAAATGAGCGAGTATCTAAAAAAACGAATTGAAAGATACCTAAAATTTTAGAAATGGTAACTAATTTAACAAAATTAGTATTAACAAATGCTATATATTTTAAATGAAAATGGGCTATTGAGTTTGATGAAAAGGATACAAAAAAAGAAGATTTTTATTTAACTGATTGAACTAAAATAAAAGTAGATATGATGTATAACTTTGATGATTATAGATATTGAGAGAATGGATATTTGAAAATTTTAGAGCTTCCCTACAAATGATATTTATCTATGATAGTGATTTTACCTAAAAAGAAAAACTGAATTAATTTATTAGAAAAGAAATTAACTTATAATAATTTACAAAAATGGTTAAATCTTTTCAAACCATGAGTCGGGGATGATTACATAGTAAAAGTATGGCTTCCAAAGTTCAAAATAGAAACAACTTATAGTAATTTAGGAAATATATTACAATCTATGTGATTAAAAACAATTTTTAAGTGGAATGTTGTAAATTTTCCTTTTATATCTGATGTTTCTTTAGCTGTTGACGAAGTTGTTCATAAAGCATATGTAGATGTAAATGAAGAATGAACAGAAGCTGCTGCTGTAACTGCTACTGT
The DNA here is from genome assembly GCA_964397125.1 of uncultured Candidatus Peribacteria bacterium. Lineage (GTDB taxonomy): Bacteria > Patescibacteriota > Gracilibacteria > Absconditabacterales > Absconditicoccaceae > JAMOTU01. The sequence continues at coordinate 5,538 of CAYNHJ010000033.1, read as the reverse complement.
TGTTGGGGCTGAAGCTATGCTAAGATTTTCTGAAAAAGAACCTGAAGTTTATGAATTTAAAGCAGATCATCCTTTTATATTTTTGATAAAAGATAACAGGACAGGTGCGATTTTGTTTATGTGAAAAATTGTTAATCCAAATTCTTAATGATAAAGTATTTCTAATTGAAAAATTGTAAAAATTTGTTAACTTTACATTTAAGTTTATTTTTCAAAAAATTTTTGATGAGTTATTCAGAAAGTTTGTATTTTAATTTTTGATGATTTAGAGCAAGTTTAGTAGATTATATTATTTTATTTTTTAAGAAAGTCTCATTTTTTGATAAACCAGATTATAACAATTTTTCTGATGTTGAAATAATAAGAAAAATTTTAAATTGAAAAAAAGATCTTTTTGAAGTTATTGTTAATAGATATTCTGATAAAATTTTTAGATATCTTTATTATCAATTTGGTTTTCAAAAATCAGTGGCAATTGAGTTAGTTCAGGAAGTATTTCTGAAAGTTTGGCAAAAATTAGATAGTTTTGATGTCAGTAAAAAATTTGAAAATCGAATTTTTACTATAGCTCACAATTTGGCAATTGATCGGATAAAGAAAAATGGTGCTGTTGATCCTGTTGAATTAAATGATAACGAAATTAAAGATTCTATTGATTTTAATGAAAATTGAGAACTTGAATATAAGAGAAAGCTTTTAGAAAGGCTAATAGGACAGTTAGATTTTAGATATAGAGAAGTTTTGATTTTGTATTATTTTGAATGAAAATCTTATGATGAAATAGCAGATATATTAGGTACAACTAAAAATACTGTATGAAGTTGGATAAAAAGAGCAAAAGATAAATTAAAGGAGATAATAGAAAAAGATCCTATTTTAAAACAAGCTTTAGAGATTTAATTGAAAATATGAAGAAAATTAAGTTAGAGGAGTTATTAAATTTTTGAAAACAGTATTATAATAATTTATATCTTGATGATAAAATAAAGGAGCAAATCCTTTATAAATTTTGAGTTAAAAGAAAAAAGAAATTGTTTGGTAGGTTTTATTACTATGTTTGATCAGTTGTTTTTGTGATATTTTTGATAGTATTATTAAATTTTCTCTTTTTGTGAAAAAGAATTTCTCAAAATTTAGTCGATAATACAAATGTCTCAGTAGAAGAAAAATATAATAATGATGTAGAATATAATAATGTTGTAGTAAGAAATTGATTTTTGAATCAACAATCAACTTATAATTTAGATGATATACCTTGATCTGTTGAAAGTGTTACAAATAGTAGTAGCAATTATAATTTAGTATTTATTGTTTTGGTTGTTGTTTCTATATTAGGAATTATTGTTTATGTGATAAAAAGAAAAAGGAAATAATTTTAATTGTATTAGTATT
>CAYNHJ010000033.1:0-4046 GCA_964397125.1 uncultured Candidatus Peribacteria bacterium | reverse complement strand
GAGTTAGTTTTAAAAACATTTGAATTTAAAAGATAAATCTTTTATATTTTCAGTAATATTTTAGTAATATTTTAATTGATAACTTCCAAATCTTAATGATAACAACTAGAATAGCTCCATCTCCTACGTGACCTTTACATCTAGGGACAGCAAGGACTGCTCTTTATTCATATCTTTTAGCTAAATCTCAAAATTGAAAATTTATTTTAAGAATTGAAGATACAGATACTGCTAGATCTACAAAATTTTTTGAAGAAGATATTATGGAATGACTTAGATGGTTATGATTGGAGTGGGATGCTTGACCAGATAAAAATGATGAAAAGTGACCTTACAGACAGATGGAAAGATTAGCTATTTATAAGCAATATGTAGATAAACTAATAAAAGAAGGAAAAGCATATTATGCTTGGGAAACTCCCGAAGAACTTGAACAAATGAGAAAAGAAGCTCAAAGACAAAAAAGACCTTTTATTTATAGACAAATACAATATACTCAAGAGCAAATTGAAAAATTTAAATCAGAGTGAAGAAAACCTGTAGTTAGATTTAAAGTTATTCCTGAAGTCGTAGAGTGGGATGATATGGTAAAATGAAAGATTTCTATAGATATGTCTAAAGTTTGAGATTTTGTTATAATGAAATCTGATTGAATCCCTACTTTTTATTTAGCAAATGTTATTGATGATGCCTTAATGTGAGTTACTCATATTTTAAGATGAGAGGATCATGTTAGTAATACTCCAAAGCAAATTCAACTTTTCAAAGCTCTTTGATTTGAAGTACCCAAGTTTGGTCATATGCCACTTTTGTTAAATCCAAATAAATCTAAGATGTCAAAAAGAGATACAGAAAATGAGTTTGTAACTATTTCAAAATTTAGGCAAGAAGGCTTTCTGCCAGAGGCTTTAATTAATTTTATAGCTCTTTTAGGATGGCATCCATCTGATGATAGAGAGTTTTTTAATATTAATATTCAAGAAAAAAAGAAATATTTTAATTTTCCATCAGATATTGGAGAGCTTTCAAAAGAATTTAAAGTAGAAGATATAAACGATTCTAACGCTGTTTATGATTTTAGAAGAGCTTTGTGGTTTAATGCAGAGTATATAAGAATGATGAAAGATGAAGTTTTTGTAGAAAGACTTCAAGATTATCTTTTTAAATATTGAGATATTGAATGGAAAGAAATTTTGGAGGTATTTAAAGATAGATCTTATTGGTTAAAGTTTACTCCATATATAAAAGTAAGACTTCAAACTTTTGGTCAATTTAGAGATTATTGTAAATATTTTTTCAAAGAGCAGTTGCCATCTAATGAAGTATTATATCATAAGAAGATGAAGGTTACATCAGAATTGGTTAAAGAGATTTTACCTGAAATTGTAAAAATGTTAGAGAATGTTTCTGAAGAGGACTGGACAGAGGAGAATTTGAAAAATTTGTTAATTGATTATATTAAACAAAAGTGACTTAAAAATTGACAAGTTTTATGGCCTATTAGAGCTATTTTGACATGAGTAGAGGCTAGTCCAGGTGCTTTTGAAATGCTTTATATTTTATGAAAGCAAGAAAGTATAAAAAGATTGAAAGATATGATGGAAAAGATATAATTTAAAAAGTTTATATGATTATTTTAATTTAATGAAAACAATATTATTTTTGATTGTTAGTTATATTTGGTTTTGCATAAATACTAGTTTTGCCCAGATTCAAACGTTGAATGTAGATGATTATAAAGTTTATACAAAAAAGGCAAATCAAGTTATAGATGATTCAAATTTAGGAAAAGACCCTTTAAGACAATGAGCAACAGATTTGGCAACTAATACAAACGGTATAGTTAACACACCTTTAGAAGATTCTAAAGAAGCACAAAATCAAACTCTTAATTATATAAAGAAAATAGTTGATTATGTACTAAGTTTGTTAGCAGTTTTAGTATTATTGTTTATGTTGTATGGTTGAATTTTAATGTTAACTGCCTGAGGTGATGATAATAAATATAAGTCATGATTTGAAAGAGTAAAAATAGGTGCTTTTGTTATATTTTGAATTTGATTAAGTTGGTTGTTGATAAGTTTTATATTTTATATAGTAGAAAAATTTATAAGTTAAAAATATAATTTTATGATAAATGAAAAATTTCCTTATTGAGAAAGTTATTTATTATCTCCTACCGATGATTCTAAACAAATTGCAAAAGAGATAGTATCAAATGAATGAGTTTTTAATAAGTTACTTGAAATTTTATGATTACAATCTTATTCTTCTCAAGATTGATCAGCTGTATCTTATGTTCAGACAGTTGTTAATTATTTTCTTTGAGTTTTAGCTTTTATAAGTTTGATTGTTTTGATTTATTGATTTTATAAGATTTTATTTACCACAGATAAGTTTTGAGATAGTGTTAATCAGTGAAAAAAATATTTGAGAGCTTGAATTATATGAATAGTTTGAATATGATTGAGTTGGTTGATAGTTAGTTTTTTGTTTTATTTAGTAAAAAAATGATTGTAAAAAAACTTGAAAATTGATTAAAGATTTATATTATTTAACATGCTTACCTTAAAATTAATATATTGGGGCGTAGCCAAGTAGGTAAGGCAGCGGGCTTTGAACCCGTGATTCCCAGGTTCGAGTCCTGGCGCCCCAGTATTTTTAAATTGCGGGGTGGAGAAGTGGTATCTCGCCGGGCTCATAACCCGGAGGTCGCAGGTTCGAATCCTGCCCCCGCAATTTTTTTTATTCGGGAGTAGCTTAGCCCGGTAGAGCGCCTGGCTCTGAACCAGGAGGTCGCAGGTTCGAATCCTGCCTCCCGAGGTTGTGTTGTAGGCCGGGGTGGTGGAATTGGTAGACACGCCTGGCTTAGAACCAGGTGCCCATAGGGGCGTGCGGGTTCAAGTCCCGCCTCCGGCAATTTGAGAATAAAATATTAAAAACTCTTGAAATAGAAGACAATAAAATTATATTATATAAACCTAATTGTTTATTCCGGGGTAGCTCAGTAGGTAGAGCAGCTGGCTGTTAACCAGCGGGTCGCGGGTTCGAGTCCCGCCCCCGGAGAATATTTAAATAGTTTATTTTAAAGATTAATTGAAGATGCCAAATACAAAATCAGCAAAGAAAGCGTTAAAAAGAAGTTTGTTTTTGAGAGAAAGAAATTTGAAATTTAAGTTAGCTATGAAAGATATTGTTAGACAGTTTAAGAAGTTAATAAAAAATGGGGAAGTAGAAAAAGCGAAACAACTATTGCCAGAGGTGTATAGTAGAATAGATAGATGTGCCAGAAGAAATATAATTCATAAAAATACAGCTGCTAGGAAGAAAGCTAAATTAACTAAATTGTTAAATAGTGTGTTAAAATAGATGATGTATATTTTTGCCAGCGTAGCTCAATCGGTAGAGCAGCCGCCTTGTAAGCGGCAGGTTGTGGGTTCAAGTCCCACCGCTGGCTTTTGTGGGGGCGTAGTTCAGTTGGCTAGAACGCCTGCCTGTCACGCAGGAGGTCGCGGGTTCAAGTCCCGTCGTCCCCGCCATTATGGCCCTGTCGTCTAATGGTTAGGACAGCGGTCTTTCAAGCCGCAAATCCGGGTTCGATTCCCGGTGGGGCCATATTAAGGTTAAGGATAAAGGTAGGAGGGTGGCTAGCTCAGTTGGCGAGAGCACCTGCCTTACAAGCAGGGGGTCACAGGTTCGAGTCCTGTATCACCCACCACAATAGGGCCTGTAGCTCAGTTGGTTAGAGCAGCCGGCTCATAACCGGCGGGTCGGAGGTTCGACTCCTCCCGGGCCCATTAAATGCGGGCGTAGCTCAATTGGCTAGAGCATCTGCCTTCCAAGCAGAGGGTTGCGGGTTCGAGTCCCGTCGCCCGCTGATTAAAAAGTAGTGTAGAAAGTGTTAGAAGTTGATTTTAAGAGTGGATATTAAAAGACAAGGAGTGTCTTTTTTTCTTTAAGTTTAAAATGTTAGATTGTAGATTAAAAAAGGTGTTAAATTTCAAGTGAAGTGCACCACTTTAAGATAAAAGATTAATCCTTGTATT
>CAYNHJ010000032.1:0-7146 GCA_964397125.1 uncultured Candidatus Peribacteria bacterium | reverse complement strand
ATCATCAAAAAATTTGTTTAAATGATTTATCAACAAGTTTTAAAAGATCTGAAAGCTTTAATCTAAGATCGTTTCAAATCATTTAGTGTTAGGATAATTATACTAAATCCAATAAATACTTCCATGTAGGTATAATCCTAACCGTGTTTCAACTTTTAAGTTTATACTCTCCTTCATCCGAAAAAGTCAAAATAAAATTATTTTCTACTTCAAATTTTTTATTTAAAACTTCTAATCCTGCTATTTCTCTTTCAAAAGTTTCTTCATCATCTAAATTATAACAAACCTGAATAGCTTGATTTATCTTCTTTCAATCAAATATTATAAAATCTACTTCCTTATTTTCAAAAAAATAATAAACATCTCAATATTTTCTATATAACCAGTTAAAAACTAAATTCTCCAACAGTTTTGCTTTCTGATCTACAAAAAAAATATTTAAAAGTCAACTGTCTATAAAATAGGTCTTCTTATAATTAATAAACTTATAAAAAGAATCACTAAAACCAGATATAGTTTTAATAACAAAACTTTCCTCTGCATATTGATTAAAGTTTATAATTGTATTTGTAGAAATTTTTACATATTGCTTTAATTTATTTTTCAAACTATTAAAAGAATACATTCTTCACACATTTTCGGCTAATTTTTTGAAAAATAATTTTAATCACAACTCATTTTGAACATCATATCTTGCAACAATATCTCTATAAAAAACAGAATTAAAAATATCATTAAGATATTGTTTTTTCTCAAGTAAACTTTTATTATAAACTTCTGGAAATCATCATCAAAGCATATACTCTTCGAAATATCTTAAAACTTTAATTTCATTTTTTATTAAATCATATTTTTGCAAACTCTGTCATTTGAAAATCAGGTATTCTCTAAAAGATAAAGGAAAAACATCTATTTTTTTTAATCTACCTCATAGAGCAGAATATATTTCTTTAGAAAGCATTTTAGCATTAGAACCTGTAATGATTATCTTTTTTCAAAAATCAGAAAGTCTTCTTACAAAATGCCACCATCATTCAATGTTTTGTATTTCATCAAATAAAATTATTTTAGGATCTTTGTCAAATAAATATTTGTATTTTTCTAAAAACAAATTTAAATCCTTAGATTGAAATCATATTAGTCTTTCATCCTCAAAATTTACATACAAAAAATCATTTTCAAACTGTTTAGCTTTTTGAAATAAAAGATAACTTTTTCAGGCTCTTCTTATTCATACTAAAACTCATCTATCAGAAACTTCTATTTCTCTATGTTTTATTTGAGAAAATCTAGTTTTTACAAATTCTATATTCTCCACAATAATTTTTTCAATCATTTTGTTCTATATGTAGAATAAATTTTTAATTTTTTATATTATATACAGAAAATATTTAAAATCAATGACTTTTTTAAAAACTACGAATTCTAAAAAACTACATCTAAATCCCACCATCTTTTACAATAAACCTTTTTTCAATTTAAAAGAAACTGTTTTTCTTCTTTTAAACTAGTAACAATCAATTTATCAACTATATTTCAATAATTTTTCAGAAAACTTTTAAAAACCAACGGCAGTCTACAATATTGTCTACTTTTTACTTCCAAAGGAATAACTTTTCAATCAAGTTTTCTTATAATAAAATCTATTTCTGAACCTGATTTTTTATGATAAAAATTAATTTCATTAAATCCTAAATATCTTAAAGTCAGAAAAACAAAATTTTCTACCAACTTTCAATCATTAAAATTAATATTTAAAAAATTTCCTCTAAACCAATTTAAAATTCACAAATCATTTATATAAATCTTAGGATTTTTACTATATTCTTTGGTCTTATCTGTAAAAAATGGTGGCACTAAATAAAACAAAAAACTGTTTTCTAAAAATTTAATATACTTTTTAACCTTATATACTGAAATTCAAAGATTAGTAGCGATACTTTCAAAAGAAGCTATACTTTGTATATCCAAAACTACTTTTTGAAAAATTTTTTTAAACCAAACAATTTCATCATTTCAAAAAAATAGCAAAATATCTTTTTTTAGATAAGAATCAATTATATTTTCTATCTCCTGTATCTTCTCATTAATATTCTTTGCAAAAACTACTTTTGGATAGCCTCAAAAAGTTAAATATTCTAAAAGATAATCTTTAATCCAATCGAATTTAACAGAAGATAAATCTTTATAATCTAATCATTTTATTTGTAAAAATTCATAGAAAGAAAAAGGATAAATATAAACTGTTTTTCATCTTCCTACCAAAGTAGAACCAGCTTTTCAAGAAACATTCAAAATAGAGCCTGTAACTATTATTTTTGACTTAATATCTTCATCATCATAAAGAATTTTTAGAAAAGTTTCAAAATTATTCAAAACTTGTATTTCATCAAAAAAAACTATCTTATTTTGTGTCAAATCTAACTTTAACTTAAACCTAAGAAAATTTAAAAATTCTTGATAAGTTTCTATTTTTTCTCAAAAAAAGAATTTTTCACAATTCACATAAATAGCATTGGGAAAATAACTTTCTTTTAATTGCATTAAAAGAGTTGTTTTTCCTACTTGTCTAGCTCATAAAAGAATAACTAATTTTTCTTTTTCCAAAAATTCTAAAATTTTATCAAGGTATGAAATTCTTAAATACATTTACGAAAATTATACAATTTTCTAAAATAGATTTATGAAAATTTATTTATTTTCAGAAATTTTTCAAGAAGAAAATAAACTAACAGTTATTTCTATTTTGACTCTTACATAAAAATGATTTACAAATAAAAAGCCCAGGGACAAAGTTTATCCCCAGGCTTTTATAAAACTGAATTTTCTTTTCATTATTATTTTTTAAGAATCTGTAACATATTTTTTAAATATTTCTTAGCATAACTTAATCCAACTTTTCTATCTACCTCCTTCATATATCTAACTGCCAATTTAAACTTATTATAATTTTTGTAAAATTCTTTTACATCTTTTGGTGAATATTTATCTTTTCTCATCTCTTCTTCTATTTTCTTATCCAAAAGCTTCACTAACTTAGCTACTTTTCAATTTTTAAATTTAACATTCCAGTTTTCTACTTTTATTCCTTTAATAACAACATATTCTTTACTTACAACTTTACCAAATTCCTGCTTATATTGATTATAATATTTCAAGAAAGCTTTCAATTTAGAAATTACCTCTTTTTTAGAAATTTCTTTAGACTCATACTTTGCAAGATACTTTATCACATAATAATAAGATCTTCATAATTTTTCTACTAAACTCTCTCCTCCTATCAAATAAGCATTTTCTAAAATATCAAATGCAATTTTATTAATTAAACTAATAGCTCTCTTAAATTTTGTAGTCTTAAACTTAATTTTATTTACAAGATTTTTTACAGAAGATGGAGTTTTGAAAGAAATAGTTGTTTTTGTCTTTGTTGTAGTTGTAGTTTTAGTTTTATTTTTAACTGAATACCACCACCGACCACCTCAACCTCATCATCAACCACCACCTCAACCTCATCCTCATCCACCAGAAGAACTACTACTTCATCATCAACTACCACCAGACGAACCAACTTCTTCTTTACCTACAACAAATGTCGTAAAGTGATATGTCTTGATTACTAAATCATCTCAATTTAAATACGCACACTCTTTTCACACATCTGGTGTACAGTTAGAATTTTGCAAATTTAAACAATTCCAATTTGAAGAATTAGACAATTTATAACAAAATTTATTAACATCATTTCATACATTAGATAATGTTATTGTTACAGGTTTATTAAATATTAATACTGCATTAGGATCTCCTATTTCCACAGCTCATTTCACATCAGATATATCAGGAATATCTTCTGCATTAACATTAACCACTTCTTTCTTGATCTCAGGTACAACATTTCACGCTACATAAATAATTAAATCTTCAGGCAAATCTATATGAAGTTGTTTTCAACCACCTAAATCAAAAGGTTCCTCAACTTGACTAACAAGTATAGCTGGTAAATTTTGAATCTTTTTGATAGTATCTACACTTAGTCACAAATTAGATAAAACAGAAGCAACAGTTATAGAACCTGTTACTATATCACTAGTATTAGAAGATTGCACAAAACTTGATGGAATTGTTACAACACTATAGGAATCTGCCAATTTTATCATAAAACCTGCCTCATAATTACCATACCCATATCAATAACCATAACCATATCACCAACCTAAATCACCATAACCATACCCATAAGTAAACATACTAGCAGGAACATCTTTGTATCCAACATACTTACCCCAATCAAATGTTCTCCAAAAATCCGCAAAAACATGTACAACACCAGTCGAATACAACATAAAAATTCATAAAACCACTAATATTAATTTTTCCCTAAATCTATAATTCATCTTTTTAATAAAAAATAATATAAATAAAAATAAAAAATATATTCTTATATTAATAAAATTATTTTAAAATGCAAGTTTTTTTTCATTCAGTCAAAAAATCATACCGAGTTTTACAACAAAAATTAAAAGGATATCATCTTTTAATAGCTTCTTTGTAAAACACATCAAATACGTTTGTTCTATTATATTTTACATCCCATCATTCAGATAAACCTATTAAAACCGCAAAATTTCTACATCTTACTTTTAAATAAGGATTTGAATTTCTTCAAAACATTTTATAATAATAGGCTGTTTTAAAATATTCATAATTTTTATCATTTTTTGAAATATACTTAAAATTTATATCTGGCTTACTAGAAGAGTCAAGTTTGTATTTTTTTATAAGCCAAGGTATAACATCATAATACGTTAAATAAGAAGTTTTATCAGTAGATATTTCAGTATTTTCAGTATCATTTAATAAAGTTAAAAACATATTTACTATGCCAGATTCATTATTATTTAAATTTCTATTCTCATACAAATTACTATTATTCATTTTTTTTATAGATTCTTCAATATTATCGTTTAAATTTTGTACAGATTGATTGTATTTATCAATAACTTGTCTTGCTTCCTGAAATGAAGAAAAATATTTTCTTATACCACCGTATCAAGTAAAATAAACTCAGCTCTGAGTTATAATGATTTCGTATCTTTTTCAATTAGGAGCAATATAAGTTATTGATGGAGTAAATTCTTTATAAACAATTTTTTCTTTATAAATAGGAACTTCTTTTTCTTTATAAACAATTTTATAGATTGTAAATTTATTTTTTATCACTGGAACTTTGTTATAAAGAAAATATAAAAAAGAAAGTAAAAGTATTATCAAAAAAACAACGACTATTTTTCTACTAAAAAACTTCAAATCAAAGTTTTCATAATTTAATCAAAACACAGCAATAATATAAAAAACAAATCATAAAAATAAAGAATAAAACAACCTTTCATATATTGAAAGTTTTCACAAAAAAACAAAAAATACAAATATTAATATTAAAGCCAACATAAATATCAAATCTTTAGGTGTTAATAATCTATTTCAAATATAAATTTCACCATTTTTTATTTTATCAAACATAATAAACATTCATAAAACAAAAAAGATCCCTGACCATACAATATTAATTCAAAACTTATGTAAAATATAATAATCTAAAATAGCTAAAAGAAATATAACTAAACTCAAAACAAATCATCATTTTAAATAGAAATATCTTAAAACTTCAATTATAAACAAAAATTGCTGTTGCAATTTTTTTAAATATAATAAAAATTTTTTACTTTGTCATTCAAAATTATCAAATGTTTTCTTAAAGAAAAAATTATTTACTTTTTGATAGTAACTATCTATAGATATATCAAAAAACATTAATAAAATAACTATTGTATTTAACAATCATAACATAAATAATGATAGTTTATAAAAACACACTCATAAAATAGCAACTTCTATTCACACAAAAAATAAAAACAATCTCAACCAAATTTTATTATTCATTCTTTTTAAATTTAGGAATTAAAAACATCAAAAATATTTCAAAAATCACTCATAAAACCATAGCATAATAAGCCCGAATTGCTAATTGTTCCGCTATTTTCTGTTGTTTTAAGATAATATAAAATGGAGTATAAATTAAAAAATTTAAAGCAATTAAAAACAAATATCTACTATCCAATATAAAATCTTTTGTTTTCCAAATATATAAAATAAGATACATATCCATATAAATAACTAAAAAATGGACTAAATACAAATATTGTTTTTTGAAAGTAATTTGATCTGGATAAAATGAATTTAAAACGACTAAAGAAAATAAAATAAATACAAAAAACAAAACAAAAGTAACTGTTATTCTATGTTGTAGAATTTTTAAAATCTTATCAAGCATATATATTTTTAAAAAATTATAAAAACTATTTGTAAAATAAATAAAAAAAAGATTATTTCAAGAAAATAATCTTTGTTATAAAAAAATTTAAACAAGTAAAAGAGTCTGTATTACTAATTTTGTATCCTCAGGATTTCTTACTTGTATTGTATCAATTCACATTTGTTTAACAGGATAATCATTACCTCAAGGGAATAATGCATCACCTATAAACAATATTTCTTCTTTTTTAACTCATAAATTTTCTATTATCTTTCTAATTCAATAAGCTTTATCCAATCATTTTCTTGTTACATCTATAGAAGTAGTTCAAGCAATTCAAATGCTATAATCTTTTAAATCATCTTTTATATATTCAACAATTTTTTTTCTCAAACTTCAATCTGGATCAAATTTCTTTTTTTCTTCCAACGGTGCTTCTTGACCTAAACCAGAATATGTAACTTGACTTCATCTATTTTCTAAAATTTCTCACCGAGTCTTTTCAGGAATCAAATTTAGATCTTTCAAAGCTTTATTAAAAACAGAAAATATATATTCAACTTCTTTTTTTGAAAGAAATTCAGCATATTTCCTTTGATATTTACCATCTTTGTAAAAATACATTTGAGTTCAAATTGTTGGAAAAAGAAAGAGATTATTAAAATTTGTACTTAAAGGAAGTTGATCCAAAATTTGCTGTTTCATATTTTCAAAACTTCATCAAGTTATAATAGCAACTTTATATTTTTTTGTTAAATCTGAAAGTAAGTTTGCCATATCTAAATCTAAATTACATTTTGCTGGTGTAATAGTATCATCTTTATCAAAAACAA
>CAYNHJ010000031.1:1839-7173 GCA_964397125.1 uncultured Candidatus Peribacteria bacterium | reverse complement strand
ATCTATTTCATAAAATCTTACAAATTTTATATCTTTCGGTTCAAAATCTAATTTGCTGTCATAATAAATTACATATACATCTCAATCATACTTTTGTTTTACCTTTTGTAATTGTCAAACTTCTCTTTCAAAATTTTCATTATTTAATTCATAAACAACTTGTATAAATTTTGCTTTGTTATCCTTAAATATCAAAAAATCTATATCAAATTCTTTATTTTTAAAATAAAATAAATTTTTATTTTCCTTGTATCACAATTTTTTTAATTCCATAAAAACATAATTTTCAAATAATTTACCATAATCTTGCTTAAATTGTCAAAAATTTAAAGTATAATAACTATTGTCTAATATATAAATTTTAGAAGTACTATTTTCTTGTTTTCAAACAGAAAAATCAAAATTTTTTAATTCAAAAATAAAATAAGCCTCTTGGAAATAATCAAACCAATTCAAAACTGTATTGTAATCTACTTTTACATTTTTAGCAATTTTTGAAAAATTTATAAAATTAGTCATATAAGATAAAATGATTTTTCTAAAAATTTTTAACTTTCTAAAAGATTTCAAATTAAATCTTTCTATAATATCATTATAAAAAATTAAATCAAAATATTCATCAATAATCTCAAGCTTTTCCGAATAATTTTGAATCTTGACAATTTCGGGATAACTTCCATAAAATAAAATTTCCAAAAATATATTTCTTAGTCTGATTTCTTCTTCAAAATTATAATATTTTTTTGTATTAAAATTTTTAAATTTCAAAACTTCTTTAAAATTGAGAGGCAAAATTTCTTTTTTATGTGCTTTTCATCTTAAACCAGTAGATATTTCATTTGACAGTAATTTAGAACTTGATCAAGTTAAAATAAGTTCAATATTGGGGAATTCATTATATATTTTGGTTGCAAATTTCTGCCAATTTTCTACTACCTGTATTTCATCTAAGAAAATATAATATTTCTGATTTTTATCAAAACCTACTATTTCAAAATATATTTTTAAAATTTCATTTAAATCTTTTACATTAACTGGATAAATTTCATCATTTTCTAAATAAATATACAAAGTATTTTGTTTCTTTACTCCCTTTTTTAACAAATTATCAATAATTTGATACAAAAAATAAGTTTTACCAGCCTTTCTAGGACCTACAATAGTATAAATTTTTCTAATATCTTCAAAAAAAGAAAACTCTTTATTTCTTGGAATAAAACTTTTCAAAGGATAATCTAAATAATTTTTTATCAAATACATAAAAACTTCTTTTTTCATATTGAATACATTCAGTAAAATAAACTATATGTTACTGAGTATAGTCAAGAACATCTAAAAATCAAATTATTTTAACAAATTTTTTAATACTATTTAAAATCCAAATCTTTAAGATACTCTCACAAACCCATACCAAACAAACCTAACAATTTTATTCTCTATTTTCCTCTCTTTATATCCCCCATCGTAAGTAATTACAATATCATTTACAAAATCTCAATAAAACCTCAAAAAAGAAAAAATAGATCTTGGAATATTATCTTTTTTTCCAGACTTTACTTTAATCAATTTTAAAATTTTATCAATCTTATCCAAGATCACAAAATCAATTTCAGTTTCATTTTTTCTTTGCCAAAAATATAAATCTTCGTAAAGCTCCATATTTGAAACTATTTGAAAAAAAACAAAACTTTCTACTGCTTTTCATTTAAAATCTCACACCCACTCATCTAATCCTAAAAAATACCTCCAAATCCCAATATCATAAAAATAAACTTTATTTGACTTTTTTAGCTCTAATTTATCTTTTCATCAAACAAAACTAGGAATAAATCTAACAAAAAAAGTATTTTCTAACACCGATTTAATTTTTTCAAAATAATATTTGGTTAATCATACTTCTGATATAAAATTAGAAACTGAAAAAATACTTCCAACTCTTTCAGCCAAAACTTTTAAAACTTTTTTAAAATTCAAAAAATCTACTTTATTTAACAAATTCCTAACATCCTTATAAAAATAATCTTCTACAATAGAAGTTAATTTAATCTTCTTTTCCCTTTCACCAGATGCTGTTATTACAGCTGGATAGCTACCAAATTTTAAATATTCAAAAAAATAAGATTTAATTTGGTTTATCAAAAAATCATTCAATTCACTTAACTCGAATTGCTCTAAATTTAAACCTTTATATTGCACAAATTCTATAAAATCAAATCACCAAACATACACTATATCATATCTTCCTATTAAACTATCTGTCAATCATTTAAAAATATTTACTCAACCACTACCAGAACATATAATTTTAAAATTTAACTCTCCTTTTCTTACATCGTCTATCAAATTTTTTAAAATTAAACCAACATTTTTTATAAAATGAACTTCATCAATAATTAAATACTCTAAATTTTTTAAATCTACCTTTGTTTTCAAATAAACCATCAAATCCTTATAAGAAAAAATATCTATTTTATCACCATCAATCCAAAAAGTTTTATCTCCATCAATAATTCACTTTTCAATAAGCATTCTCAAAAGAGTAGTTTTTCAAACTTGTCTTGCTCCAATTAAAAATAAAATATTTTCTTTGTTTGGTAAATATTTCTTTATTTTATTAATATATTTTTTTCTAAAAAACATTACTATTTAAACAAAGATTTTATAAATTTACATTACTATTTTAACAAAAATTTTAAGAAATGCAATGAATTTTAAACTTAATTTAAATAAAGAGGACTTATCCACTTACTCAAAGAAAAAATCACTTGTATCTCAAAAGCCTGAGTTCTATCTATTAATCAATTAGTCAAAAGTCAAACTGTTCACTGATTATGTTTAATACCTTTTGTTCATAAAAGCTCATCCATTAAAGGTCACAATTCATATCATTGTTTAAGCTTTTGTCAAATTTGTTGTGGCAATTCAACATGTCATCAACATCAATATCAAGTGGTTCAATCTCTATCTATAGCAACAGTCCATCAAGTTAAAAAACATTTTTCTTCTCAATTAATATTTATAAATTCAACACTTCATTCTAATCAAAAAGCTATATCAACTTCTTTATCAGTTTCTAAACAATACTTAGCTCTATTATAAGCTCCTTTTATTGTCTCCTCAATTCATATAGGTTGATCTGAAACACCTGATGGAGCTTTAAAATATCTGAATTCAACATCATTTAGTCATAATTTTGTAAAAACATTTTTAACAGCATTAATTTTGACAGGATTTGTTGTTCAGATGCCTACTACTTTTATATCTTCTAATTTCATGAGATAATCAACTTTTTAAGATATAAAACATTTTTAACAGCCTGTGCTTTAATAGTATTATTAAAAAATACAAAACACTTTTCTTTCTTACTACAAATCTGTTTGATATCATCAACAAATTTTCTTAATTCATCTTCAGTATAATCCCGATCATATACTTTTTCTCATCTTCAATGAAATCTAAAATAACAATTAGAAAAACCTAAATCCATCCATTCATAAATTAAAATATTATTTTTCAATCTTCAATCAACATATACTAAACTAGATCTTAAATCCTTTAAAACTTTTACAACCTCTTTAGCATAAAAATCTTTAATCAAATCCAAATTTCTTAACTCTACATAAAAAAATATATCCTTTTCATATTTTCTAACAAATTCTAAACATTGAAAAATCTGCTTTTTAGTAGCTTTATTAGAAAATTGAAATAACAATCAATTCAACTTTTTCAATTCTTTTAAAGGTCTCAAAATTTCTAAAAACTGAAACAAAAAATTTTTATCATATTTTTTAAAATGAGTAAAATTTCTATGTAATTTAAAAATATAATTTATATCAATCTTACACAACTTAGAAATAGTCGATTTAGATGGCAATCTATAAAAACTACTGTTAATTTCCAATCAGTTAAAATATCTAGTATAAAAATCTAACCACTCTGAATACTTTAAATCCTTAGGATAAAACACTCATTTTCGATCTTTATAAAAAAATCATGAAGTTCAAAAAATATAAACCATAACTTTAATCAAATCAAATTAAATTTTATTAAAGCATCTTGGATTTTATTATATCATCATAAACCCACTTTTTCAAAATATTCTTTAATAAACTTTCCGGCAAAGTAGGATTATTATACATTCAAACAAGTTGCCTTTGTCTTTGAGCTTCATATAAAATAACAGCAGTAGCTACAGACACATTCAAAGACTGACTCATTCAATACATTGGGATAATAACTTTATAGTCAGCAAAATCGATACTTTCTTGAGAAACTCAATCAACTTCATTTCAAACCACAACTAAAGTAGGTTTAGTATAATCTACTTTTCTAAAATCTATACTATCCTTATCTAAAGTGGTAACTACTATTTGATAACCTTCTTTTTTCATTTTTTTATAAAAATCAACTATATTTTCAATATATTCAACTAAAAGCCATTTATGGGCTCACATAGTAACCTCATCATTAAGTCTTAACTGCTTTTGGTGTCTATAATAAAGATACATTACACCTACAGCATCACAAGTTCTAACAATTGCTGAAAGGTTATGATGAGAATACACATAATCCATAAAAACTCTTAAATCATATTGACGTTTTAATAATACTTTCAATATTTTTGCTAACCTCTCCTCTGTAACCAAATATTCATTAGGTAATAAATTTTTATATTTTTCTAAAAACTTTGTTATATTATTCATAATTTTTAATTTACTATTAAATTCATTTTCTCCAAAGCCTTTCTCAAATTTAAAAACTCACTATCTTCAACTTGATGAAAATCTTCATAAAATTGTCATACTGCTTGAAAATTTTGTTGTGGAGATAAACAAATAATCAAATCAAAATACCTTTTTAGCCTTTCTCATATATCTGAAGGACACACAGGAACAGCTAAAATAACCTTCTTAGCTCAATGTCTTCTAACCCAATCAGCTGCAACTGCTACTGTAAATCAAGTAGCTACTCAATCATCAACTATTATTACTTCTTTTCAATTAACATCAGGTAAAGTTCAATTAGTATATTTTTTTATTTTATCTACAATTTCTACCAAAGTTTTTGATTTAATTTGCTGAAATTGAATTTCGTCCACTCATAAAGCTTGAGCATAAGGAACATCAACTAAATATATACCATCTGGATCCATCGCTCCAAATCAATATTCAGGCCAAGCTAAAGGAGCTAACTTTTTAACAGGTAATATTCACACAGGAATTTTTAATTCCTCTGCTATTTTGTAAGCAACTGGTAATCATCATCTAGGTATTGCTATCAACAAACTATTTTTTCAATATAATCTTTTATTCTTTATTAACTCTGCCAACTTTA
>CAYNHJ010000031.1:0-1739 GCA_964397125.1 uncultured Candidatus Peribacteria bacterium | reverse complement strand
TTCATTTAATAATTGCATCTATAGTTTCTAAATCAACTTTATTAGCTACATTATATGGTAAATAATGACTCAAATCACTACTTATTATAAGTCATATATCATCATAAGTTGATATAACTTCTTTTAATATCTGACCCAAAGTTTTCCAATCTGCATCTAATCAGCCTAAAATAGGAACAAAAGAATCTACATTTAAAACAGTTTGAACAAAAGGTAATTGAACCTCTATACTATGTTCTGGCTCATGAGCCTCATTAGAAAAAGTAAAAATTTCAGGAGATTTATTTATTAAAATTTCTACTAAATCCTTATCAACTTTTAATATTCAAAGAGGAGTTTCAAATCAATCATAATCACATAACAACCATCAATTTTCTCCTACATAATGAGAAGGTCATATAATTATTAATCTTTTTATATTAGCATTTAATCTTAATACATTATAACTAGCAGCAGCAACAATTCATGAATATATATATCAAGCATGTGGAGATATTACTGCTCTTTTTAGAAGTAACTTTGAAACAATACTATCAAAATCAAATGTTTCATTTATTTGAACTATAAACGACATAATCATCTCATGAAGTACTTGGGGATGTGCAGGATAAAAAGTTCAAGAATGTTTTGCAGATCTTATAAACATGACTTTCAACCTTTATTTTTTAAAAAAATAACAAATCTATCTCAAATACGTTCACGCTGTAAATATTCAGTGATAGACATAAATCCTACAACTGGAGAATATATGAAATAACTTTCAAATAATTTATCTAATTGTAGTTTAACTTTTTCTAATTTCGGTTTAAACTCAGGTTGATATAAAACAAACAAATCAGCTTCCAAAGGAAATCAAAAAAGCTTTCACAAATAATAATCTTTAATTAAATCATTATTCTTTTCGAAAAGTTCCTGAATATCCTGTTGAAGTGCATATAAAAATAATTTAGACAACAATTTTTTAAATTCATCCTTCAAATATACAGCCCAAGAATTTCAGGACTTATCAATATAAACTACACCTGATTTTTCTAACAAATCTATTTGTTTTTTTATAGAAGGGAAAGTCCATCAAATCTTATTTTCTAATGCTCTAAGTGAAATACCTTCTTTACAAAAAATTAAATATTTAAGTATATCTACTTTTGTTTTGCTTCAAAGTAATTTATCTAATTTCATAAGTTTACATATTTTTTCAATAAAGGAATCATCTGTTCAAAAGATTGAGCTTTCTTGATATTATTTAATAAAAATATTTTATAAACAACTTTATCCAACTTATTGCGATAATATATAAATTTTTCTAAGTTTCAACTATAAAAATTTTCTTTTAGATACGTTTGAAATATATTATACTTTCAAGTTAATATTTTATATTCTTTCTGTAACCACAAATCCACAACTCTTTTTACTTTTTCAAATAAACTTTTTTCAAAAATTTCTATAGATCTTACTATTTCATTTCTTAAGCTTTCATACTTTTGACTATCTTTTAATAACTTCTGGTATAAATTATACCAATAAATATTATTATAAACTTTATAATTTTGATAAGCGTAATTAATAGCTTTTTTAATCTTTTGCTGTTTAATATAAATATTTTTTAAAATATTTAAACATTTAACAGAATTTTTAGTTTTTTTCAATCAAACTATTATCTTTTCACTTTGTACACTACACCGATACCTATTTTCAAAATAAGAAAATGCATTAAATGAAAAAAACATTAAAAATATGAT
>CAYNHJ010000030.1:0-7175 GCA_964397125.1 uncultured Candidatus Peribacteria bacterium | reverse complement strand
ATTCCAAATTAATATTTTCTTCCTCACCATTCTACTACTACAAATCCTTTTCTGTCTACTTTAGTAATAACTGACTCTTTAACTTTTATAAATTTATCTAATCAATGATAATCCATAAATATTCTTATAACTGTATCAGGTTTAGGATCAACAAATAAAGGAGTTTCTTTTTGCAGATTGTCAGTAAATTTAAATCATATAAAAATATATTTTCATTTAACTTTACTCAATATCGGCAGCCAGTATTCAAGGAAATCTTTTATTTCTCTGCTATTAAATCAAACTTGCTTCAAAATCTTTTCTAAAAATAACTTAATTTCCTTTTTATCATTTTTTATCACAAATCACTTTTTCGGTGGATTATAATTTTTGTCTATTCAATCCCGATATAAATAATCATATTTTTTTCAATTTGAAATAATAGTCCCATTTGGATAAGCAATTACTTTCCATCAATTTTGATATTTTGGAATAGTTGTTAAGAATTCTCAATTTAATCAAACTTTAACAAAAACTTTTTGTCTTTTTGTTGGATAAAGATAAATTACTGGTTTCGCTTTTTCAGCTTGAGGAGCATAAATCATATTAGTCATTCTTATATATCTTCCTAACGGATCTTTCCAAATAAGAATAGGATCTTCCTTTACAAAATTTTTATAATTCTTTGTATTGGTATTACATACAGGATTTCAATTTTCATCATATTCACTATACCTTGAACAATAAAACTGTCTCAAAATTTCATTATTTGGGTTCTTTATTCTATATACTGGATATCAGAGCCAAGTTCATATTTGCTCTAAATCTTTCTCAGAAATATTATTTTCTACGACGGTAGAAGTAACAGTTCAATTTGGAGTCCAATCGTTATGCCAAATAGTATAATTTCAAGGATGATTTTGGTATTTTCCCCAAAATATAATTATTCAATCAGTTATAGCATATTGATCTATTTCTATTGGAACAACAAAACTTTTCAGTAATCAAGATCATCAATTTATGTAAACAGAATACTCTCAATCAGCTACATAAATTTGAAAAGTTCATTTAGAAGTATTTACATCTTTTATGTACGTAAAACTTTTATCAAGTTTATAAGTAATACCTACTATTTTATAAGGAACTCATCAAATGTATATATCTCCATCAAATAGTTTTCTTAAATCTACATAAACAGGCATAAGATATTTACCATCTTCTAGTTTAGGATCTTCAATATAATACCTTCAATTTTTCTCATATACAACAATATCTTTCCATCTATACCTTTTCAAATCTGGATCATTTGATTTTACCCAGTCAAATTTTGTTAAGTCTTCACAAAAAGGTCATTTACAAGGTAAATTCAAATTTATAGGCACTAATATATCTTGTCTTGGTGCTTTAATATAAATAATTTCTCCCTTTTTATACAAATTATAACCACTATAATTAATCACATCGAAACTACTATCTAATTTTTCAAATTTAAAATTCTCAAAAGATATATCATCATTTATCTCATAGTTTTTTATCAATCAATCATATTTATTTATTTCAAAATAAAAATTAATTAATCCTACTACAAAATCAGAGGAATCTTCAACAATATTTTTTCCTGAGTTATAACCAAAAAAATAATAACTATATCCATCAGGATAAGAATTATTTCATATATAGATATCTATTTTCCCTTTCTTAGTTAAAAAATATCATAATTTACAAACCAATTTCACACTATCATTCAATTCCTCCCCATCATTCAATTTCTTACAAACTTTCTTTAAAACAATTAGTTTATATGGTAAATAATCCTCATCATAAAACTCTCAATATACAGAAATAACTGTTTCATATTTTCTTCAATCAACAGTTTCAAAAATTATTTTAAATCTTCATCAATCTTTACAAATATTTTTAAATTTCAATTTAAAATTATATTTAAAACTTGTTCATCAAGGTTGAAATTTTTTTAATTCATATGGTTCAGTATCCAACTCACAATCACCAGTCAGAGGTTGAACAACAATTTTTTTAACTATTCACTTTTTTAAAATTCATATAATTGATCCTCAAAAGAGATTCTTAGTTATTTTAATATCTTTTACTATATTTTTAAATTCATCATAACAGAATCCATTTTTCTTACAAACTAGATAATTAGCCTTTTCATTTTTTAAAATTTTTCAACTTTTAACATTCAACTCTATAATTCTTCAAAAATTACTTCAAGAATAAGAAATTCAAATATGATATATATTTCAGCTAATATATAAATGAATTTTGTCATTTTCTCCCAAATATGCTAAAAATACATTTTTTCTCAAATCTCAACTAGCATAAACTAACTCTAAATCTCTTCAATCCCAAAATTTATATAAATTTTTTCATATTTTTTCTACCAAAAATGGAGGCAATAATTTAAAATTCTTATTATAAACAACCCCATCTTTTCAAGTCAAAATAATCAATCATTTAATTACTTTACATTTATTTTTATTAAAATTTGAAGACAACTTAATAGGAAAAATATAATTTACCCCTGAATACAAATCATCATCAATTTTATATACTCCATTAATACATCAAGATAAAACAATAGATCCTGATTTAATTTTTCATCTTTTAAATATTCATCTTACTAATCACCTATCTATCAAATTTTTAACTCATAAACTAATAACTGTTTCTTTAAAATCATCGTAGCATCTTCAATTATTTTTATTACACCTAAAATATCTAATATCAACTTTCTCTTCATTTTTAACAAAACTTTTGGCATCAAAGTAAACTATTGAAGCTTGATTTCGTCAAGAATACAAAATTCATATTATATAATTAGTTCAAGATTTATATATACTTATTTTAGGTAACTTAGTAAAAATACTTAAATTGCTAATAGTTTTCAACAGATAAGGATTATTTGAATTAATCTGATCACCACTTACATAATATAAACCAAAACCATCTCAATATTTTAAAGTATATAATCAAATACGAGGTGAATATTTTTTTATTAGAAAATATCATCTTTCTCCTGGAAAAAGTTTTTCATAAGTATATTTTCTGCCTTTCAAAAGAACTTTAATATCAGTTGTATAACAATATCAATATCCACTAATTTGAATTGGAAACTTATAATCAATTCCTGTTAACAAATTGTCATTTATAACATATTTCTCATTCATACAATCTCCACTAACAAGAATAACAATCTCATCTATTGCTCATGTTTTAAAACTTCACTTTAATTCCCTTCATCAAACAATTTTATTTAAAGATATACTTTTTATTTTTTCTTTAAAATCATCATGACATTTTCAGTTAGAATCACAAACTATATAAATCAATTTTCTCTCAGCTAATATCCTCAAATTATTTGTATCAAAAACTATTTTTTTACCTTCAAAAGAATTTTTATATTTTACAGAAATTTCGAATATACTTCAAGAATGATAAATAAAAACTTTATCTATATTTTTATCAAAATCACTTAATTCCAACCATTTATTTCAAATTATCTCCTTTCATCATAAAATATAATTGAGTTTTTCCAACTCATTCCTTTTAAACTTACTTAAATCAGAAACAAAATAAAACAACTTATTTCTACCATCTTTTGAAAGGATATAAAAATTATCTCCTAAATTTTTTACAAATCTAAATGATCTATCTTTAAAAAGATAAACATTATCATTATAAACATAAAACAAATAATTTATATTCTCTTTCTCAATATTGTAATTTTCATATTCTCAAGCAGAATATAAAGTGTTTTTTCAAGTAAAAGGTGATTTTGTTAAAGTTATCAAATCAGCATTAAAAACATAAAGATTTCAAGAAACATAACATTTATTAATTTTATAACCATATAGGTTATAAACACTACTTTTTCTATTATACAAAACTAACTTACAGTTATTATATTCAATAGCTTCAAAAATAGTTCTAATATCAGTAGTATTAAAACTTGGTGGTAAATTAATAGGATACAAAAATTTATAGCCATGCTTTTGTAAATAAGTTTCAAATTTATTTTTTATTACGAAATAATAATATTTTTCTCTAAAAAAATCTTTTATTCATCAAACATTTCCCACATACAAAAAATATAAAATTGGCAAAGACAATATTACTATCAGAATTATCAATTTTCATATCTGTCTCTTAATGGAAATTACTTTTTTTTCTTCCATTACTATTAAAAATTTAAGTAAATAAAAATTTATTTAATTATTCAATACTTTCTTAAAATATAATCTTTTGTTTTTCATATCAAAAATATAGGTTTTTTATGTATAATTTTATACGGTTGATGAAAAAAATAAACACCTTTATTATTAAAATTTACTCAAACAAATAAACCATAATCTATATCTGGTATAACCTTTTTTTGTCTATCGTTATCATAAGTTATATTTCACAAAGAATAATAAATTCTTTTTCATTTATAAATTTCCATCGGCTGAATAGTGTGTGTATGGCTTCCAACTACTAAATCAGCACCCCAATCAATAAATTTATGTCAAAGTTCTATCTGTCTTTTAGTAGACTCCAAAAAATATTCTCTTCACCAATGGATAAAAATTATAATTATTGTCTTAGAATTTTTATTCTTTTTAATAAAATTTTCAATTTGTTTTAAATCTTTTTGTTGTAAAGGATTTACTACATCATTTAAATTTATTATTATTAGTTTTCTATCTCAGATTTGTTTTATAAATACATTTTCTTTGATATTAAATCAAACAGCATTTCAAACATATTTTAAACCTGACTGTTTCACTAAGTTATATGTCTGTTTTATTCAAGTAAATCAAAAATCTCTCTGATGATTATTTGAAAAAAATAAAACTTCAACTTTTAGTTTGTTTCTCAAATATTTCAAATATTTCTTATCATATTTAAAATAAATTGGTCATCATATAATATTTTTCTCATAAGTTTTATCTCAAAAATTTCATTCCATATTAAAAACGATTAAATCATATCATTTAAAAAAATAATCCTCAACAGATTCATTTTTATCTCAAGTTCAAAAATTTTGAAAACACATAATAGTTCATAAATTACACTTCTTATCGATTTTTGATAAAAAATTTAAAATCATATCTCATCAAAACAAGATACTTACTTGATCGGTCTTTTTAAAATTTTCTCATTTTCAAATATAAACAAAAAAATATGAAGTATTTTGAAAATTTTTAACTCATAGATATTCATTAGATGATGTATTAAATAAAATATAAACTTTTTTATATCATAAATCTCATAATAGCTTAAAAGTTAAATACATAAGTTTCCTACTATCAACCCACATATTCTTTACTCTCGTTATATCCCAATCTAACAAAGCATTCTCTGAATACATATCATAAAATTTCCTAAAATCATCAGGTACATAATGAGAAAAATCAGTAGATTGCAAATAAAATGTTCAAGAATCTAATAAAATAGGAATTAATGCTTTCTCGAGACGATCCAACTTCTCATCAGAAACTTCATTGTTTATAATAAAAGGTAATATTTTAGCATCAGGATAGTATTTTTTTATAAAAGGAGTTATAGCAAAAATAGAATGTTCATTTTTTAATAGTTTATTATTCAGCTTCAAAATACCTTTATTTATTAAGTCTTTCACATTAGCATCAACTTTAATTTCTCAATAAGGAGTAACATAATTCAAATTAGTAGTTCGTATTTCATTATCAAAATTAAAATGATTAGTTCATCATATAACAAATAATTTAATATTAGGTTTAACTTCTTTTAAAAGTCTAAAATAATTATCAAATAAAGGAGCTACTAATAAATGGTGAGATAATATTCATCATTTTAAATGTGGCGGTAAATATATCTTTTTTCAGTTATGTCTATCTAAAATTAGGTTATCATAAAAATCTTTTATCATTACAGAAGAATATATTCATTTTTTGTTTCAACTAAATATATTTACAAATGATGTTCTTCCTCATCTTTTAATAATTACTCACCAAAATCAAACTCTCTTTAAAGCTTTCAAAATTTTTGACTTTAAATAAAAGAAATTATTTCATCTTTTTGTTCAAACATCTTTTACAATATAAAAATCTTTATTCTCTCATACAATAAGCAAAGTATGATATCTTCTCCAATGATAATAAGGATTGGCTAAATCACTAGCATAAACTCATATTATAATAGGAATTTTCTCTTTTAAAAACCAAGAAATTTTTTCTTCAGTCAAATTTTCAACTAAATACGCATTCACTCAACTAAAATAAGAATTTATAAAATCTACCATCATTTGTCATGATAATTCTATTTCTTTTCAATATTTCAATATTTGAAATTTTTTAGCATTTTGTAAGTAAGTATCAAAAGACTGTTTTGTAAATTTTATATTTTTTAACCATCAAATATAAAGTCATATGGTTGCCTCTTCACAAGAGGTTTCATTTTTATTCCAATCTTGTTTAGTTCAAAAAGGAGCTTGAGCAAAAAATTGAATTCCAGAAATATAAACAATATATTTTTTATTAAATACAAAATATATCACTAAAACATATAAACAATAAAAAACAATAAAAATTATAAATCTTCTCATTTAAAAAAACTTTCCATAAAGCTAAAAAAATCTTTTATTTCTACTCATTCAATCACAAACTCACCTTCTTTTTCAAAATATACTAGAATTTTTCTTCAACCTTGTTTCAACAAAGGCTTTATTTCTCTTTCTATATTTTCTTCATTCAATTTATAACAAACTTGTATATTAATATCCTTGTCAGGTAAATAAAAATCTATTTCTCATCAATTAGATTTATAAAATACTTTTTTATATTGTTTTTTCAAATTTAAATAAATAAAATTTTCAAAATTTTGTCAAAAGCTCTCAGTGTATCAAAACAAATATTCAAATCAAAAATTATACAAATAAACTTTAACAAACCTTTTATAAAAATTACTTAATTCATCAACAAAAAAAATATTTTTTAAATACTCATAGTATTCATAAACAGTGTTTTTACCTATTTTTACTCATTGAGATTTTAAATCATTAAAAATTTTAATTAAATTTAATTTCTTAGTATTTCATACTATCAGCCTTTTTATCAAAAATCTAATAGTTTTTTCATTTCCGATTTTGTATCTTTCTATTAAATCTTTATAAAATAATATATCAAAATAAGTTTTTAAAATTTCAGTTTTTAAAA
>CAYNHJ010000029.1:0-7347 GCA_964397125.1 uncultured Candidatus Peribacteria bacterium | reverse complement strand
ACTATAATATGTTTTGTATTTATTTTTAACTAAAAATTATTAATGATAATCTCA
The DNA here is from genome assembly GCA_964397125.1 of uncultured Candidatus Peribacteria bacterium. Lineage (GTDB taxonomy): Bacteria > Patescibacteriota > Gracilibacteria > Absconditabacterales > Absconditicoccaceae > JAMOTU01. Next base: position 7,293 of record CAYNHJ010000029.1, on the reverse strand, counting down.
TAAAAATTATCTAAATTTAAAAGTATAGTTTCAAAATTATCATAAACATCTTTAAATTTCACAAGACTTTTATAATCTGTTTTTTTTACTTTTTTTTCCAATTTGTATTTTATTTCTATAGCTATATTTTTATTTTCAACTATCAAATCTACTTCATATCTTCAATCTTTAGTCCTCCAAAACTTCAAATTATCTAATCTATATCATCTTTTTATCAATTCCTGTATAATAAAACCTTCAAACAAATATCATTTCTCATCTAAAGAAAACTCATATCTATCTATAATCCAATTTCTAAAACCCAAATCAAAAAAATATATCTTTGGAGATTTTTTAAGTTCTTTTATTTTATTTCTAAAAAAAGGTCTTAACAAAAAAATGTTGAAAGTCTCTTCTAATAAATATATAAGCCTTTTAACTGTAGGAACAGATATATTTACTAAACTAGCTAAACTAGACATATTTAAAATATCACCAAAAGAAAAACTCAAATATTTAATCAATTGCTTAATTTCATATAATTTATCTGTTTCTAAAATTATATCTTTATTAAACCAATATGAAAATATATCCTCCAAAATTTTCTTTTTCTCCTCTTCTGATTTTGCTAAAACTACTTCTGGATATCATCAAAACTTTAAAAATTCATCTAAATACTGCAAAATTAAAGACTTGTTTATTGGATTCAAAATAAAATTTTTTACTCTATCTAAATCTATATTTTCTTTCCAAGATATAAACTCATCAAAATCTAACGAATAAAGCATATAAACTCTTTTCCTTCAAGCTAAAGATTCTGTAATTTTCCTATTTATCTCTAAATTATTAGATCCACTAGCTATTACTTTTACAAAAGGATAATCATCATAAATTATTTTCAAAAATTTATCTATTCCTCTAACTTTATGAAATTCATCAAGAAATAAATATATCTTCTCGTTTCACTTTATTTTTATTGTTGATAAAAATTTTTCAAAAGTTCCTATATCTGAAAATATTTCTCGATATTTAAAATTTTCTAAATTTAAAAAAGCTTTATTTGGTGTTTTAACTTTATCAAACAAATATTTCAAAAAAGTAGTTTTCCCTACTTGTCTAGGTCCTAAAATAAAAACTATTTTTTCCAAATTTAAAATTTCTTCTGTTTTAAAAAAAATTTTTCTAAATTTCATAATATTTTAAAATTATATTTAAAAAAGTTTAAACTATTTTAAAAAATTTTTTAAAAAATTCAACTACATCATTTTAAACATCCATCGAATTCCATTTTCACTTGAAAGAAGATTCCAAATTAATATCTTTGATTCAAAAATTTATTTTTATTTACTAAACTTATTTAAAATGGATATTACAAAAAATAGACACTCTTTATCACATATTTTAGCACAAGCTATTCAAAGATATGTGGATCCAAATGTAAAACTTGGTATATGACCAGCTATTGATAATTGATTTTATTATGACTTTATGTTCTCACCTAACGTAGAAATTTCTGATAAAAATCTAAAAAAAATTGAAAAATATATGAAAAATATAATCAGAGAAAAACAACAATTCAAGAAAATAATTTTACCATATAATCTTGCAAAAAAGCTTTTAGAAACAACAAATCAAACATTCAAACTAGAATTGCTTGAGGAAATAAATAAAAACTGAGAAGAAATAAGCTTTTATATTAACATTATACCTTTAGAAAAAAAAGACAAATTTGTAAAAAACAGCTTAAAAGAATATATTAATTTGTATGATAAAATAAATGAATTTCTAAACAAAATATCAATCATTAACAATAATGAATTTGTCACTTTCATTGATTTATGTGAATGACCTCATGTTGAAAACACTTATCAAATAGATCCTAATAGTTTCAAACTGTATAAAGTTGCCTGAGCTTATTGGAGATGAGATGAAAATAATCCAATGCTTACAAGAATATATGGGTATGCTTTCGAAAATGAAGAAAAATTACAAGAATATTTACAATTCCTTGAAGAAGCTAAAAAAAGAGACCATAGAATCTTAGGACCAAAATTAGGACTCTTTACAATAAAACCTGAAGAAGTTTGACCATGATTAATTTTATGGAAACCTAAATGAGCTACTATTTATAATCTCCTAGCGCACTTTATAGAAAAAGAATGTCAAAAACGCTGATATATTCCAGTAAGAACTCCTCATATATGAAGAAAAACTCTATGGGAAACATCAGGACACTGGTGATTCTATAATGAATCTATGTATCCACCGTTAGAATTATGAATGACACTTGAAGATTGGCAAGATAATCGTAAACCAAAAGAAAGTGAAATATATCTACTTAAACCTATGAACTGTCCTTTTCATGTTATGATTTACAAAGACGATATACATTCTTACAAAGAATTGCCTATCAGATATCGGGAATTCTGAACAGTTTATAGATACGAAAAAAAATGAGAATTAGGATGACTAACTAGAGTTAGATGATTCACTCAAGATGACGCTCATATTATTTGTAGACCTGATCAAATAAAACAAGAAATAAGCAATACTGTAGATTTTGTTTTAGATGTTTTGAAAACTTTTGATTTTAAAGATATTAAAATATTTGTATCTCTATCTGATCCAAATTCCAACAAATATGTTTGACCTAAAGATATGTGGAAATTAGCTGAAACCACTATTGAAGAAGTTTTGAAAGAAAAATGACTAAACTATGAAAAAGAAATTTGAGAAGCTGCTTTTTACGGACCTAAAATTGATTTTAAAATAAAAGATGCTTTAGGAAGACTTTGGCAATGTAGCACTGTTCAATTTGATTTCAATTTGCCAGAAAGATTTGATATGTACTATATAAATGAAAAAGGTGAAAAAGAAAGGCCATTTATGGTACATAGAGCTATATTTGGAAGTTTTGAAAGATTTATTTGAATTTTAATAGAACACTTTGCTGGTGCATTTCCTTTTTGGTTAGCTCCTGAGCAAATTAGAATAATACCTGTAAGTAAAACTAACAATTTAAAAATAATTAATTATTCCATGGAAATATATAACAAACTAAAACAAGACTGATATAGAGTAAAACTCGATCTTTCTGAACATAGCCTTGCTAAAAAAATTAGAAATGCTGAAATTGAAAAAATTCCTTATATGATAATAATTTGAGGAAAAGAAGTTGAAAATAATACTCTTTCAGTTAGAGAATATAAAACTAAAAAACAATATGAAACAACAATTGAATGACTTCTAGAAAAATTTGAAAAGGAATTTAATCCTTTAAAGTAAAAATAAATATGGATAAAAACAATTATTTTCAATTCCCGCCCGAAGAACCTCGGAAAACTGAAAAATTAAAACACTATAACGACATCAATGTTATTCCTAAATTGATAAAGCTAATAGAAAAACAGTCAACTAAAATAGATACTAAACTTATAGAAGCATTATTATGATACATAATAATCTCTATTCTTGAAATAGCTAAAACTAATTTAATATCTGAATTTGTAATAACTACTCAAAACCAACCAATTATAGATGCAATCACTTTACTGACAAGTCCTTCCTATGATGATACTTTATTTTCAAAGTTTCAAAAATTTATACAAATTGAAGAGATAAAATATTGAATTTTTAAACTAAAGATTTTAAAATATTTTAAATATAATCTAACAAAAAAAGAAAAAGATTTGATAATTACTATCCTAACTCATATCAAAACTTATATAAAACTAAACAAATTTTCTTCAGAAATAAAATCAATATTAAATACAGAATCCTTGCAAGATTTACCTCTCAATATTCATAAAGAACTTTTTCTTATGACATTATATTATGAAAGTACAAAAGGTATAGAAAATTACACAAAATTTCTATCTAAAAATTATCCAAAAAATCCATCTCGAGAACTTAAAAATACACACTTTGACTACATTATAATAATAAAGCAACTATCAAAAGAAGGCTATATAAAACTTACAAAAGATAATTGAAAGTTAATTTTTAAACTAACTAAAAAATGAAAAGAAAAAGCTAAAACATTATTTGAAAAATATGAACTTACAAAACTTTTTGATAAATTTAAAATAAAGCTTTTAACCACCATAGCTATCTTAAAATCTTAAAATTTGTTTTATATTCTTAACCCAATTACTTTAAAAAATTGTTTTATTTTGTTTCCTATATTATTATTTCATAAACTATTTCAATACTCATCTTTTTTCTTTTCAAAAAAATCTTTAATTTCTTCTCAAGAAATAAAATCAGGTAAAACAGAAATATCAAATATTCATTTATTTCTAAAATCTTTAGGAAATATTTTCTCTATATTATTACTAAAAATTTTATCTTTAGATAAAAGATCAACAAATTTTGACATTCATTTCAAAGGATTAAATATCAAATCCTTGTAAAGATCTGGATGATTAGAAAGAATATAATCTCTTATTTGTTTGTCTGAATCTATTTTTTCTATCAAATACTTAACCATAACTTTGTTAATATCTTCTATATCCTGAGGAGTAAACAATTTGTTTATATCTTTTCAAAATTTTCTTTTAAAGGTATCAGGATCTTGTATCTCTAAATCTATATATTTTAATCACTGAAAATTAAACCACTCTACTAATAATTTTTTATTTAACTCTACTATAGAAGGAGCTTCTATTTTTTTCTCTATCGATTTTTTATCTCAATCTTTACTTGGAAGATACAAAACAACTTCATAATTTCATCATCTATTTTCTGGATATGTCCAAATAGGTTTTTTTCAATGAGTTTCTGTTATGTAAGAAGAAAGCTTCTCTTCGAAATAGCTTTTATCTTTTGAATCATTTCAGTTTGTTTCAGAACCTATTTTATTATATTCAGGATCAATGTAATTATTCCAAAAATCTTCTGCCAAATTTATATCATATTTTTTTATAATATCATAAAACTCTTGATTAAAATCCTCCTCTATTTTTTCTTTTCTTTGATCTAATTGTTGTTTAAATTTCTCATAATAACCTTTTAAATCTTTAATCTCTTTATGAACTCAACTATCACTTTTAATAGTATCCAAAACTTGTTTTAAAACATCATATTTTAAATTGTAATCTTTTACCATATTTTTCAATATTTTGTCATTAACATCTTTTCATTTAGATAGAATAAAAAAACTAACTATTATATACTCTTTTAAACTTTGCTGTTTTCATAATCTATCTGTCAAACTATCTTTTAATATATTTCAGAGTCTACTTTCTATTTGACTTAATCTATACAAAAACTCATCATCTTTTAAAAATTTATTTGTCATTAATTTCACATCCTCAATATCTAACACTACATTTTCAAAACTATCAAATAACTCCTCTTTATTTTCTAACAAAAATCAAATAATTTTTTTTGACTCTTGCTCAGGAAAAGGTCAAATTTCCACAATATTTCAAGATCTATCTTTAACTTTAAATCATTTGGTAATACCTTTCACAATTTCATCAAAAAACTTCTTCCACATATAATCAAACAATCACAATCATAACTTATCAGCCTTTTTTAAAAGATCTTGAGGATTTTCTGATAATTTACTTAATGTAAACTTTAGTATCTCCTTAAATTGTTTTTTCCATTTTTCAGACAAACCTATTTTTTCAAGTTTTTCATCAGAAAAAATTTCATTTTCAATTTTATTTCTAAAATTCTTAGATAAATACTGCAAAAATTTTCAAACCCCTAAATCAAGATAATCTAATTGTTCTTTAAAAAATTTTAATTCCTTTTTAGAGCCATCCCCATTTGATATTAACCATTCAACATATTGTTTAATAAAAGCCTTTTCTTCAGATTTTAAATTCCAATAATCAAATATTTTTTTAGTTTGTTTTTTAAAAATATCTGTATTTACAACTCAATCTTTTGTAATAAAACCTTTTTCTATAAGATTTTCTGAAAAAAAAGGAAGTGGGTTAGAAAAATCTATATTCGTATTTTGTAAATATTTAAAAAATTTATCAATTTTAGATGAACCGATAGAAAAATATTTATCTACAAAATTATTAAAAATTTTGTCAATTAGTTTCTTCTTAAAAACAACATTTTCTTTATCATTTTGCCACCGATCCGATGATTGTTCAATTCATTTTTTAACATTTAATAGAGCATAAAACAAAGATTGTTTTTTTAAAAGATCAGTGTTGGCTCCTAATCTATTCTTGTAAAAAAAATAAAAAGCTATTACAACTTTTTCAATATCTTTTAAAACTTTATAATACTTTTCTTTATCAAACTGATTTATATTGGCTTCATCTATAAATTTTCTTAATTCATTCTCATTAAAAACTTCTCATAAAAGAGGCTCTTTCTTTTTCAAATAATTGATAGTATTTTCTCATAAAAATATAAAATTTTTTCAACTTTTCCCAGCTCACAAAACACAACTTATTTTTTCCCAAAAGTAACAATCTACTTCTCATTTATTATCTTTTAATATTTTATCATATATTTCTAAAAAATCTTTAATTTTTTCTGGATGAAATTTTAAAAAGTTATATACATCTTTTATAGAACTTTCATACAATTGCTTTTCATAATCATTACTAGCTTGAATTTGAATATAATTATCAAGTTTAGATAATTTATCGCCTGTAAGTAAATCATTTAGAAAATTATAAATACATTTTAAAGAATCATCTAAATTTGTATTTTTTTCAAAAATATTCAAAAACTTCTCTCCTTCCTCAAAATTCAAAGATAAAAAAAAAGTTAACAGACTATCTCGAAACTTAACATCATTCTTCTCTCAAACAAAAATAAAAACTTTTTCTAAATAACCAAAAATTTTATTAACTTTATCAACTTCACCAAACTTCAAATAATTTTTCAATTCTTCCTCATGCTTTTCAAAAAATTTAAATAATCTAGAAATATTTTTTTTTGAAATTACACCAAAATAAAGTAAATAACTACCTCTATCCATCACTTCTTTTAATTTATTTTCCACCAAATAAGCATATTTTTCTCAAAACCTATTCTTAAAAAATTTTATTAATTCACGAGTTATTGTCTCTTCTTTTATCTCAAAATTTTCTTTCATAAGTTATAAACATTAATTATAAACATTGCAAAATTTAAAATATTATTAAATATTATAAATAAAATATATCATTCTGTCAAATTATATCTCGTCTAAAATTCAAATTAATTAAAATTTTTACCTAATCGTTCCATAATCATTTTCTATCTCTCACAATCTTTCCACATCTTCCTAAACATTTCTTTCTGAATCTAAATAAATCAAACTTTCTTGTGGTTTTATTTGTCCATTATATTTAG